>JAAYZB010000134.1 GCA_012515085.1 Acholeplasmataceae bacterium | reverse complement strand
TTATATCATATTCCTATACAGTGAGAATAGTTCTGGGGGTTTTCCGTATTATATACGAACGAGAGACCTACTTTATTGGTTAAGCTTTTCTCGGAGCATTTACAGAAACGAAGAAAGCGTGCTATAATATTGGCAAATCGGCAATTTGGGTGAAATAATGGATAAAGAAAAAAAGACACGCATCTGGGAATTGGATTTTCTCCGTGGCTTTGCGATCATCATGATGGTTTGGGATCATTTGATGTATGATTTTAAAAGTCTTCCCTATTGGTTTTCCAATTATTCGACAATCGAAAACAACATCGTTGAATTTTTAGCTGACTTTGGCACACTTTATTGGAACTCAGCTTTACGAGCGGGAGGGCATTACGTCTTTGTTTTCTTGTTTTTAGTGATATCTGGAATCAGTTTTAATTTTTCACGGAGCAATTTAAAACGCTCGCTGCGATTCCTAACATTTGCCATGGGTATTACCGGAGTGACGTTATTGGTTGAATTTTTATCGGGAGGATTCTTAAGAGTCACAATCATTTTCGGTATCATCCACCTGTTTGCCTTGGGAACGTTTTTGACTTGGTTATGTCGAAAAATCTGGAACAACGATTTGTTCATTTTGGCAATGGGGTTAGGAATCATTGGTTTGGGGATATTTTTTCAATTTTGGGATATGCATTATTATTCCAGCGTCACTATCGGCAATATTTTCCCTTTGATATTGGGAATCAAAGGTTATGGCGCAGATTATTTTGGAATCGCTCCATTCGCTGGAGCCATTATGGTTGGATCGGCGCTAGGGAAAGTGCTATATCCTTACAAGCAATCTTTGTTGCCAAAATTGGATCGGGCTTGGAGCAAGCCAGTTGAAGCCGTTGGCAGAAAAGCATTTGTGATTTTCATTGTTCATCAAGTTGTTCTATTCCTCTTGGTGGTCGGTGTGATGTATCTTGTGGGTTATCGAATCTAAGGAGGAGTGTAGTATGGAACCAAAAGTGTCACTTTACACGGCAATCCGCAATACAGCCGTGGCACATCCAGAAGAAAATGCTTTGCTTTTTATGGGAAAATATGTCATTTATCGCGACTTGATTCACAAGGTTGATCAAGTGGCGAGCGGATTATCACGCCTTGGAATTCGTCAGGGTGATGTCGTAACCATGGCTATGCCCAATATCTTTCAGGCTATCTATGCTTTTTATGCAGTCAATAAACTGGGTGCAATCGGCCATATGGCTCATCCAACCACGCCTGTTAAGCAGATGCGGCGGTTTATGGAAAAAACCGGCAGCAGGCATTTGCTGATCCTCGATTCTTTTTATGATCATTACAAGCCATTGTTAGCGGATTCCATGATAACCATTGTCTTAGCCTCGCCAGTGGAAGAATTCAGGCTGATCAAACGGCTGGGTTATCGAGTGATCAATCGCAAAAAGTTGGCAAATATCCCTTGGAGAAACACCAATGTCGTTCGCTTTTCGTCGCTATACTGCAAAGAAGAACTGCCTGAGATTGCTGTGATCAATCCGGGAGATACCGCAGTCTATTTGCATAGCGGAGGGACGTCTGGCGAGCCGAAAACGATTGAATTGTCACACACCGCTATCAATAGTTTGGGAGACAAACTCCCCTTTATCCTACAAAAAGATAATTTGGAAGGAATTCATATGTTGGCAGTATTGCCAATGTTTCATGGATTCGGTCTATGCATGGGAGTTCATGCCATGTTGATAGCGGGGGGGACCGATACGTTGATGCCTAAGTTTGATCCGGGTAAGACGATTGAACTGATCAAGACAAACCAAGTGAACGTCATCATTGGAATTCCTTCTTTGTTTGCTTCACTGCTTAGCCATCCCGATTTTGCCGGAGAACATCTGAGGCATTTGGGTTGGGCTTATGCAGGGGGAGATATTGTCAGTCCAGATCTGAAACAACGTTTTCAAAAAATTACATCGGCATTCAACTCTCAGGCAAAGCTGTTGGAAGGGTATGGGCTCACCGAAGTCGTTACTGTTTCAGCTGTCAACATCCCCACTGATTCTGCTCCTAGAGGGGTCGGGAAGCCCCTTCCCGGAATTGATATGGCCATTTACGATGGGGATAAGCAGGCATTTTGTGGTCCCAACGAAGCAGGAGAGATTGTTGTATCGGGACCGACGATGATGAATGGTTATTTGAAAGATTCTGAAGCAACCGAGCAGACAATTATGACAGATGAAACCGGAAAATCGTGGATCCGCACCGGAGATTACGGAATGATTGATTCGGATGGGTATGTTTGGTTTAAACAACGGCTGAAACGAATCGTCAAAGTATTGGGAATGCCAGTTCTTCCCGCGGAGATTGAAAACTTGATGACGTCGCTTGCGGAGATCAAAGAAGCGGCAGCTGTCGGTGTTCCCGATTCTGAAAAAGGATTTGTCATCAAGCTGTATTTGGTTAAGGAACCCACCGCTCAAACGGCGGTCGCTGATGATACTATCAAACAACTGATTAAATCAGAAATATCACCTTATGCCGTTCCGGGTGAGATTGTTTATCTTTCAGAATTACCAAAAACGGATCTTGGAAAGATTGATACACGTAAATTGGAAACCATATAAAAAAAACAGCCGGCGGGTTCCGGCTGTTTTTTTCAAGGTGACTAGAATAAACGATTGTTGATGTCTCGGAAATAAAAGACGATGAGTTGAATAATCGTGTCTTGGATCCGCTTGATATCGCTGACGTTATCCTTGAATACAACGAATAGCGCCTGAATGAAACTGTAGGCAACGATTCTTAGGAAATAATCATTGAATTTTCCTGGATAGTATTCCTTGATTTTGGATATCACCAATGCTTCGAGCTGCGACTTGACCTGATGATAGTGCGTCCCAGTGGAATTGAAGATCATGATAAAAATCTCTTTCGCATAAGGTTTTAACACATTCATAACATAGGTGACGATTTGAGTGGCTTCCTTCATCGAGTCGATATGTGTAATATGCAACTTCTGGTCGAAAGTGCCAAGGTCGTCGATCGCTTTTTGAGCCGGCAGCAACACAGCATTGAACAATGCTTCCTTGTTATCGAAGTAGCGGTAAATATTTCCAACGGTAATATTGGCACTGTCTGCGATTTTTCGCATGTTGGCGTTTTGATAACCGTGTTCAAAAAATTCAGCAATCGCTCCTTCCAAGATGGCATTACGGACTGATTCTTTCAATACTTGCATTTTTTCCCCCTCCTTTGGCATATGTAGTGTAAACTTCTTATTGGTCTTTTCCCGGGAAACCAAAAGATAATTTACATGTTCATTATATATCAATGAATCGGGTTATTCAACGGATATGCTTGAAAACATGATATGAAACGCATAAAAATATGCTAATAATTTATTTGAGAAAAGATAATTGACCATACGTTGTTTATATGAGTTTTATATTATATTTTTTTAAAATAATCACGGAGCGCGGGAGTTGGGAAAAAAACGGGAATAAACCGGAAACTTTATTGACACGCGTCAAACTGCGTTATATAATTTTCATATACCATGGAAGAGGTGGATAGAATGAAAAAAGTCTTTGGCAACATTGTGCTGTTTTTGTCCATGTTGCTTGTCTCGCTAGTTGCCATGCCCTGGAACAACCTAACGCAATGGTGGCTGCCCGATATTCCGTTTCTCAGCAACAATGAATTATATATTAAAGCAGGTATCGGCGGACTGATGTTGATATTTGGCATTATTTTCTTGATTGTTGCCAACCGTGAATATCGTGAGTACGGTCACACAACACCAGCGACATCCGGATATTCCTTTATACCACTATTTATGTATACGTTCGCTTCGTTGGGGTATGCGGCAATCATCTCCTTGTTTGTTTATTCAGCTAACCCGGGTCCCAATAATTTATATTTTGTGATTGGCTTAGGTGCGGTGATGCTGAATGTCCTCATTTTTGGACATATGCTCTCTGCTGCATTTCGGAAGCAAAAGAACTTTGGCCGAGTGATGATATTCATCTTTCTGGTTGAATTGATGCTTATATCAATGGGAGCCGCTTATTTTGTTAGAGAAATTCTGATAGCGGACAGTTTTTACCAAAGTATGTACACCTTCTTATACATCGCTCTTCTTGGTGTAGGAATCGTATTCTATATCATTCATGTCATCATTTTAAAATCAAAGCGGAAACATCACTCAGAAGAAGCTGCTTTGGAAGCTGAAATCGACGACATCCGCGGGAAAAAATCTTCAGTAATTCCGGAAGCACCCTCCAAAAAAGCAAAAAAAGGCGATATCGCCAAACAAACAGTCACTGATAACGGGAAGAAAACCATGATTGTGTCTCGGGAACAAACAGTGGTTTCCGGTGAGCAGAATCTCGATCCGACGAATATGCTTTACGAGGATGTGGATGTTGATCCGGAATTTTCGAAAACATCAAACCAAGAGAAACAAGTCAGTTCCATTGAATATTACATTGAAAAACCCAAAATGTTCAAACCGTTGGATCCGACATTTGATAAATTGGTGGAATACGTTCGAGAAATGCCACAAGTCGTTACGAAAATATCAGACGAGAAAATCACGTTCTATGTAGATCGCAAGCCTTTCATAGTATTGATGAATTACGGCAACTATTATCGGATAGCTTTCAAAAGTGAACTTGAAAAAGGAATCCGGTTGATTATCAAATATCCCACGATTTCCAAAAACAAATCGACTCGGGATGATCTGTGGTTTAAAGCCAATAATTATGGTGATTTACCCAAAGATGTCATCTATCAAATCGTCAAATCTGCTTACGATAATGTCAACGCCTAAGAAAGCAACGTTTTCGTTGCTTTTTTTTGGTGAAAATCAGTCAATGAATTGAATGAGTTTTTTTTCTATGATACAATATCTATGAGGTGATGATCATGTATATACAAGAGGTTGAAGCTCTAAAACACAAGTGTGACGACAAGAAAAAAACACTGTCGGAAGCTTCGCGCAAAGCAATCTGTGATGAGTTTGATAAACGCTTTATTTACGAATCCACCAGCTTTGATAACGGCGATTTTAGCTACGAAGATGTTTGTTTCTTGTTGGAAGATCATTCTCGGATGTTTCCGGATAAAAGCGAACACATGCGCAAAGCCATCATCAACAATTATCATGCCATTCAAATGGTCCACAAACTCGTTCGTGAACAAGTGGGTTTGGATGAAACGATCCTCAAAGATCTTCATCAAAAATTGGTGGAGGGAATCCTTTATGGCGGGGCCTATCGAACACGTGATCTTTTCATTTTAGGAGCGAAGCATGTCCCGCCAACGTACTTGAAAATTTATCAAAAAATGGATGAATTTTTCGTCAAACTCAATGATCCCGAGCTTCAGGGGCTAAAAAAATCAGCTTATGCTCACTTACAACTGTTAAAAATCTATCCATTTATGGATGCAAACGGCAGGCTTGCCCGTTTGATTCTCAATTACCAATTGGAATTTGACGGTTACTTGCCTGTATCGATTACCAAAGGTCATCGAGACGAATATTTTCGAACGATCGATGAATACAAAATCAACAAGGATATCCAACCTTTCATGGAATTTTTGGCAAAATGTGAAGTGGAACGCATTCAGGAATTTCTGGAAAGAGAGTAGCCAGCTACTCTCTTTTTTTTTCAGATTGTACAACGCTTGCGCTTATGATACAATACCATTTGGGGTGATTCAATGCGCTATGTGTCCTATCCATTTTCTGAGATAAAGCGACTGTCTTTCTATTTGGCCACGGAAGAGTTTTTAGCACTTCACTATCCGCCCGAGGATTATTTTTTCATGTGGCAGGTCCAACCGACGGTCATATTCGGAAGAAACCAGCTGATTGAGAATGAAGTGAATCTGGATTATGTCCGGGCAAATGGCATTGAATATTATCGAAGAAAATCTGGAGGAGGGTGTGTTTATGCCGACTTCTCCAATATCATGTTTTCTTATATTACCGCCTCATTTCACAAGGATTTTGTTTTCTCATCGTATTTATCGCGGATTGTCGATATGTTGAATAGTCTAGGGCTTCATGCCGAAGCTTCGGGAAGAAATGATATTTTAGTAGACGGACTCAAGGTCAGTGGAAATGCATTTTATCGAGTGAACGATCGCAGTATCGTCCATGGAACTATGCTGTTCGATACGGATCTTGAAATCATGGTTCGCGCCATTACTCCCGATAACGAAAAATTAGTATCCAAAGGCATTGCCTCGGTTAGAAATCGGGTCATGAATTTGAAAGGCCATATCCAACTGAACATGGAACAATTTAAGGAATATGTCCGATCCCATTTGACTGAATCCGCAATCGTACTGACAGATTCGGATATTCAAGCAATCGAAACAATCGAAAAAACATATTTGGATCCCGACTTTATATATGGAAAAAACCCGCATTATACGATTTTAAGGAAGAAACATGTTTCTGCCGGCTTGTTAGAAGTAAGCTTGGTGCTCAAAAACAATATCGTTAAGCAAATATCGCTTCTTGGGGATTATTTTGTTATCGCCGACCCGGATATTTTTCTAAAAAAACTGATTCAGGTTCCGTTTACAAAAGCCGATTTTACTCATGCTTTGGTGGGGCTGGATCTTAGTGAATATGTCTATAATCTGACCTTGAATGATTTTCTGGAAATCATCTTTTAAACACGTTTTGATATGATATAATACCCAGTAGGAGGGAATAATTATGCCTGACGTAAAGAAAACCTGTTTGTATGATTCCCATGTGCGTTTAAACGCACGAATGGAGGAGTTTGCCGGTTATTGGATGCCAATCGTCTATACCTCGATTCCTGAAGAGCACAAAGCAGTCCGTGAAAAAGTAGGAATGTTCGATGTGTCCCACATGGGCGAGATTCTTGTAAAAGGAAAAGATGCTCTGGCATTCGTCGATCATGTATTCACAAACGAAATTACCTCCAAACCAGTCGGAAAAGTCGTCTATGGGATGTTCTTATATCCCAATGGAACCATCGTGGATGATCTGCTGGTGTACAAAAAAAGTGATACAGAGTGTCTTTTGGTCGTAAACGCAAGCAACATCGCCAAAGACTATGAATGGATTATCGATGCCACCGAAGGATTTGAAGTTGTCATCAGCAATCAATCGGATGATATTTCGGAAATTGCCCTTCAGGGGCCGCTTGCAGAAGCATCAATGAGACATATCTTTGATCTTGATTTGAGCAACTTGGAATTTTTTACCTTTACTGAGGGTTCCCTCTTTGGGGTGAAGATGTTGATTTCTCGCACTGGGTATACGGGTGAAGATGGATTTGAAATATATGGACCCGCCCCTGCAATTGCCGAGATTTGGGAAGCCTTTCTTTCCCACGGGGTGATCCCCTGTGGTTTGGGGGCTAGAGACACTTTGCGATTTGAAGCAGCCCTTCCGCTCTATGGTCATGAAATCAGCGATACGATTACTCCACTTGAGGCAGGGTTCAAGTTGTTTGTTCGAATGGATAAACCCGATTTCATTGGAAAAAGCCAGCTAGAACAAGATTTGGCTCTTGGACTATCGCGTAAATTAGTGGGTTTTGAATTAAAAACGATGGCAATTCCTAGACAAGGATATCCACTCTATCTCGGTAATCGGGAAGTGGGGCACATCACGACTGGATATTTGTCCATCACTCTCGGAAAACCGATTGCGATGGCCTTGGTATCGACAGATGTGGCGAAGAATGGGTCCGAACTCGAGGTTTTGATTCGCAACAAACGCATTCCAGGAGTTGTCCGTGATAAAAAATTTCTTTCAAAGAACTATAAGAAATGAGAGGAGATCAATATGAGCAAAGTACCAATGAATTTGTTTTACGCAAGAACCCATGAATGGGTGAAAGTTGAAGGAAATGTAGCTTTTGTGGGAATAACCGATTTTGCCCAACACCAACTGGGATCAGTGGTGTTTGTCGATTTACCCGAAATCGGCTCGGTGTTGAAACAAAACAAGGAATTTGGAGCGGTAGAATCAGTTAAAGCAGCAAGTGACCTTATGAGTCCTGTTTCGGGAAAAGTGATCGAACAAAACGATGAAGTAGTAGGTGACCCCGAACAAGTGAATCGGGATCCATACAATTCTTGGTTTATCAAGATTGAAATGAGCGATCCAAAAGAACTGGATGCGCTTTTGAAGCCAAACGAATACGAAGAAATCAGCCGTTAGGCGGACGATGATGTTTAAATACTTCCCCCATACTCCCGACGATCTTGCGAAAATGCAGGATGCTTTGGGGATAAAAGAGTTGAATGACCTATTCCGAGACGTCCCGAAAGACGTCTTTTTCCAGCGAGAATATCAATTGCCTTCCGCGTTGTCGGAAGCAGAGCTACGTAGTTATTTTGAAGCGATTGCCAACGAAAACCAGAAATTTGTTTGTTTTGCCGGAATGGGGGTTTATGATCATATCGATCCGGCTGTGGTGAAAGCATTGACATCGCGACAAGAATTTTTGACGGCTTATACACCCTATCAGCCGGAAGTGTCACAAGGGACGCTGCAGTATATTTTTGAATTTCAGTCCATGATTCAAACTTTGACCGGCATGGACGCGGCGAACGCGTCCATGTACGATGGCGCGACAGCGACTGCGGAAGCCGCATTTATGGCGGAAGCAATCACCAAGCGCAAACGAATTCTTATCTCAAATACTGTCAATCCGAACACAGTCGATACGATCAAAACCTATGCATATTTCAAGGGTCTCGAAGTTGATATGGTTCCTGAACATGAGGGTGTGACCGATACCAAGGCATTAAAGGAAAAGCTAACAGAGGACATTGCTTGTTTGATCGTCCAGAAGCCGAATATGTATGGTGTGATCGAAATGATCGCTCCCCTGTCTGATTTAGTTCATGCTCAAGGCGGAATTCTTATTGAAAACGCCGATATATCAACTCTTGGCGTCTTAAAAACGCCGCGAGAAGAAGGCGCTGATATAGCCTGCGGGGATTGTCAAAGTTTAGGACTTCCGATGGCCTTTGGTGGCCCGAGTGTTGGCTATCTGGCGACGCTCAAAAATTATGTTCGCAAACTCCCGGGACGCATTGTTGGCATGAGCAAAGACCAACTTGGACGTCGTGCCTTTGTATTGACTCTTCAAGCAAGAGAACAACATATCCGCCGTGAGAAAGCGAATTCAAATATTTGTTCAAACCAATCACTGATGGCATTAGCCGTTACTATTTATCTTGCAACTGTTGGGCCGGAAGGCTTAAAAAAAGTCAACGAACTCTCTTACCAGGGTGCACATTATTTGATGGATCGTTTGGAAAAGACAGGGTATTTTCAACGAGCATTTGCGAAACCTTTCCTAAAGGAATTTGTTGTGCGATCGATGATTCCTCTTCCTGTTTTGCATGAAGCGCTCTTCAAAAACAATCTGTTTGGCGCGATTCCAGTGGCTCCAGAAGATCCGGATAAAGAGAATCTGGTGTCATTTGCGGTCACCGAAAAACGGTCAAAAGCTGAAATCGATCGATTGATCGAAGTATTGGAGGGGTTGTCATGGTAACATATGACCGGCTGATCTTCGAATTGTCACAACCCGGACGCTCCGCCTACTCCCTTCCGAAATCTAACTTTCCGGAATATGACCTTCAGAGCCTTCAAGACCTAATGCGGACGGAAACACCGTGTTTGCCAGAAGTATTTGAAACGGATGTCGTTCGCCATTACACCAATATTTCACAAAAGAATTTTGGGGTAGAAACCGGATTTTATCCATTAGGTTCGTGTACGATGAAATATAATCCGAAAATCAACGATGAAATTGTGGCCAACCCGATGTTTGATGCAATCCATCCGCTTCAACCCGCTTTTTCGATTCAAGGTGTTTTGAAATTGTATCACGAATTGCAAATGATGTTATCAGAGATCTCGGGATTGGCGGAATTCACGCTGAATCCATATGCCGGAGCTCATGGCGAGCTCACCGGGCTAATGATCATGAAAGCCTATCACGAACAACGGGGCGATTATCGTCGTAAAAAGGTGATCGTACCGGACTCCGCTCACGGAACCAACCCAGCTTCCACCGTCGTTTCGGGCATGGAAGTGGTTGAAATTCGTTCCAATATGCAAGGACGCGTCGATCTCGAGCAATTGAAAGCCGTTTTGTCGGACGACATTGCCGGTATGATGCTGACCAATCCCAACACCCTGGGGATGTTTGAGCCGGATATCTGTGAGATCACGAAGCTGGTCCATGACGCCGGAGGATTGATGTATTATGATGGCGCAAACTTGAATGCGATCTTGGGAAAAGTACGTCCCGGCGACATGGGTTTTGACATTATGCATATCAATTTACACAAGACGTTCTCGACTCCGCATGGCGGTGGAGGACCAGGGTCCGGACCGGTAGGAGTCAAGCAGCCCTTGGTGGACTTCCTGCCCAATCCACGGGTCAAATGTTTGGATGGACACTATTATATACAAAACGAAAAAGATTCGATTGGACGGATTTCTGCCTTCTTTGGCAACTTCAAAGTGTGGTTGCGCGCACTCGTCTATATCCGGACACTGGGAAAAGAGAACCTGGCTTGTGTTGGCGAATACGCGACATTGAATGCCAACTACGTGCGAGAGGCTTTAAAAGGGTATTATGAGTTACCAATTGCTGGCTTCTGCATGCATGAATGCGTATTCGATGGCTTGAAAGATCAAACTACGGGAATCAAAACGTTGGATGTCGCCAAACGACTTCTCGATTATCGAATGCACGCGCCAACGATTTATTTTCCGCTATTGTTCCATCAGGCGATCATGATTGAACCGACCGAAACCGAATCGAAACAAACGCTGGATGAGTTTATTGCCATCATGATAAAAATAGCTTTAGAAGCGAAGTCAGATCCAGAATCTTTGCGGAACGCGCCACATGACACCCCAGTTGGCCGAATTGATGAAGTGTTCGCCGCAAGGCAGATGATACTAACCTACAAAGACTACCTCAATCAAAAATTTGATTAGGAGGAATAATTTCGATGAATTTAGGATTTTTTGGCATCATTGATGTTTTGATTGTCATATTCGTGGTCATATTCGCAACGATCGGATGGAAGAAAGGATTTTTACTGAAGATTGTGGAAATGGCCTCCGGGCTCTTCGGTTTGATTGGCTCAATCTTGCTCGCCCGTCCGTTTTCAACGCTGCTTCATAAGTGGTTTGGCGAAGCCATTACCGGCAAGGTCAATGAATATTTATTATCAAGGAGCGATCTTTTTTCCGCGGGACTCTCTGAAGAAAATGTCCGCGCAGCGTTCGAAGGGATGAGCCTTCCTAAATTCATGATCGATTGGGTAGTGGAAGGAATAAATTTTGACCAGATTGGTCTCACGATCATCGATGCGATCCAGCCGACAATTGTCAATCTGATCTTGCTGTTACTCGCATTTGTGACACTTTTCTTTGGATCGATGATTGTTTTCTTCATCTTGAAGATTTTAGCAAAATCAGTGACATCAATCCCATTCATCAAACAGATAGATAAAGTCTTAGGTGTGATTTTCGGCTTGTTCAAAATCACGTTGATCGTGTATATTTTGTTTTTCGTTCTAGCTTTGATTTTAACAGTGCCGGCCATCAATAACTTGATTGGCGATTTTATTCAAATCGATATGCAGCTCGGGACCGAAAAATTCCGATTATCCAAATGGTTGTATGACCATAATATTCTTAAAAATATCATCGATGTGTTTATCTAAAAAAAATTCCTCTTGCCAGTTGCTGGCAAGAGGTTATTTTTTAGTATTCAAGAATCGCTTTTTTCAAAACGGGAAGTATCTCTGATTGTGGTATTTTACGGATAAGTTCGCCATCGATATAAAGCAAGGCTTCTTTTTTGCCGCCACAAATGGCGATATTGGCTTCTTTGGCTTCTCCAGGTCCATTGACGGCGCATCCCATGATCGCAACCGATAGCTGCTTGGAAATCGTCTCTAAGAATCGTTCAATTTCATGGGCAATCGGAATCATGTCGTATTGGATCCTGCCGCAAGTGGGACAACTGATCAACGTTGGTTTAGCAATCAATTTGAAATTCGCCAGAATTTCGCGAGCTACGCGAACTTCTTCAACGGGATCATCAGTCAAGGATACTCGAATGGTCGAACCAATGTTCTCTGAAATTAAAATTCCTAAACCTATCGAAGATCGAATCGTACCAATCATTTTGGTGCCAGCTTCGGTAATTCCCAAATGAAGGGGATAAGTGAAGGTGTTCGCTGCAAGCCGATACGCTTCAATTGTTTCCAGCATGTCCGTTGATTTCAACGAGAGAATGATTTGATCAAATCCATGCTTTTCTAGCAGGGACACATGGTATTTTGCGGATTCGACCATGGCTTCAGGAGAGGGACGTCCATATTTCAGCAAGATTTTTTTCTCCAACGAGCCCGAATTGATGCCAATTCGGATCGGGATATGGTTCGCTTGGCAGGCAGTTACCACTTCGCGAATCTGTTCGGGATTGCCGATGTTTCCGGGGTTGAGTCTGATTTTGTCCACGCCCTGCTCGATAGCATCCAGTGCTAATTTGTAGTCAAAATGAATATCCGCAACCAGAGGGATGCGAATTTGTTGTTTAATATCGCGGATGGCTTTGGCATCCTTGTGATCCAATATTGCCACCCGTACCAGTTCACAACCGGCATTTTCGAGGTCTTTGATTTGTCTGACAGTGGCGGGAACATCGGAAGTCAATGTATTAGTCATACTTTGAACAACAATTCGGTTATTTCCGCCGATGGCCAAATCCTTGATCAAGATTTGTTTTGTCAGGATTCGTTCAGTCATGTTATCACCCAACGACATTATACACTATTGGCGAACAAATAAAAAGAAACTGCTAGGTAAAGTCACTGGATTCTCTTTGCGCGTAAGAGACAAGCATGATACAATGATAGATGTTCAAGGAGATGGACTATGATCGCATATCCCGGAATTTCGTTAACCAATCTGACTCGAAAAGGACAAGCCCATTTTATCCAGAGAAAAGCACTGACTTTCATTGAATCAACAGTGTCTTTCGAAGAAAAACGGGCAATTTTTGCTTGCGCGGTTGCTAGGGTTCAGTCAGAATTATCGCAACAGATGCATTCTGCCAATCCGGAGACTCAAGCAATATTAGCAGTCGAAATGGCGATGGCAGGCGACTTGTTGCTACGGGAGTTTGTGGAAAAAAAGATTAGTGAAGGAATGACACTTTTAGAAGCACTCAGTCAGGCAAATACCCATTTTCAAGCCAGCATAAATGCCGGATCTTCCGACTATATTCGCGAACGGAAACAGGATTTGGATGATGTCATTTGTTCCCTGATTTGTTCGATAAAGGAGGCTCCTGAACCCGATTTCGAGATATCGGATCCTTTTATTGCGATTGCGGACCAATTTTATCCCTCGGAAGTCATTCGGCTAAGTCATCAGAATGCGGCGGGTTTGTTGGCAACCTCGGGATCGCTCATGTCTCACAGCACGGTGCTGGCAAACAGTTTGAAGTTGGCTTACATGATCGTGGATAAACCTCTGATTCAAAAGATTCAGGAAGGCGATCAATTATTGTTGGATGGTGAACATCATCAATTGATCATTCATCCGAATCCCAGTACCGACAAAATATCTTTTACTGACACCCACATTTATGCAAAGATAAACGTTCCTTCTCAAGCTTCATTTTGGGCGGTTCTCAATATCCTTGATGAACTAGAGGATATAGCTTTATCGACGACAAACGGTATTGGACTCGTGCGGACTGAATACCTGTTTTATGATGACTTGTTGATTCCCGACGAAAATCGTCAGAAGGAGGTTTATCAAACCATTGCCAGAGCGATGTATCCACGGAGTGTCACATTTCGCACGTTTGATTTTGGTTTTGACAAGAAAGCGCGTTGGTTGTGCGATCGAGAGGAAATCCCAGAGCAAAATAAAAAACGGGGGATATCACTGGCGCTCGCAAACATTTCTTTGGTAAAGACGCAATTGAAGGCGTTATGCCTAGCCGCCTCCCGTGGTAATATCCGAATTCTGTTACCGTATGTTCAAAACAAAAAGGCGATTCAAACCGTGCGCCGACTGCTGAAAGAAATAGCGAAGGAGTCG
>JAAYZB010000133.1 GCA_012515085.1 Acholeplasmataceae bacterium | reverse complement strand
TCAATGTCGAGCACTTCTTCTTCAAAAACCATAATCCCCATCCGCTTTGCTTGAGCGATTCCGATTTGGAATAAATCCGCTCCGGAAATGGGTTCCACGATCCCGTAATAGTTTTCAATATGACCGGTTCTCCCGAGAGTTCCGGTATCTTTAGAAATGAGCAAAACCTCTTTTTTCAGACGCTTTAGATAGATGGCGGCAGAGACCCCTGCGGGACCGCCACCAACAATGATTACATCCACCACGAGGGTTACAGTCCAAACCGTTTGATCAGGTCCTCTTTACGCAAAAGTCCGACAACCTGAGACACTGGTTTGCCTTCTTTGAATAACATAATCGTAGGAATGCTGGAAATGCGAAATTGATTCGCAAGTGTGCCTTCTTCATCGACGTTGACTTTGCCGACTTTGACGGCTCCTTCGAATTCAGATGCTATCTCTTCAATCGTGGGTCCAAGCATCAAACAGGGACGGCACCAGGCTGCCCAGAAATCAACGATGACTGGAACTGAGGAATTGAGAACTTCTTGTTGGAAATTTTGTTGGGTGATTTTTAGTGCCATAATGTAATACCTCCGTCAATATACTATCATCATTTTAACAAATGCCGAGGGGATAATCTATTGTTTTGCTCAAAGACGCTCAAGCGTTTTTTCATCGAGCCGAAACGTGGTCCACTCCGAGAGCGGCTCGGCTCCCAGTTGACGATAGAAATCGATTGCCGGGCGGTTCCAATCAAGACAAGTCCATTCCATTCGTCCGCATTTTTCCTTTTTTGCCAATTGAATCAAATACTGGAATAATTGTCGGCCAATGCCTTGATGACGATAGGGCTCATCGACATATAAATCTTCCAAATATAACCCTTTCTTGCCTTTAAAAGTGGAAAAGTGAAAATAATAGAGCGCAAACGCGATCGGCACATCATCGTGCACCGCAAAGATCACGTGTGCGTCCTGATGAATAAAGAGCGCCTCGGTGAGTTTCGCTTCTGTTGCTTCGACTTGATCGGATAAGCGTTCATAAACAGCAATTTTGCGAATGAAACTTAGGATAATGGCCCCTTCATCACTTCGGGCTTTGCGAATGATCACATTCTCTTTTTTCAACATCATTTGTTCCTGCTTTTTCTATATTTTCTCATTTCTTATCCTCCAGCAATCGTAAATAAGTCTGATAGATCCGATCTGCCAGATCGGATAAAGAAATCGCGGTGGTATCGATGACGAGGTCGAGCCCTTGCGTCCGTTCCAAAGCGAAATCGATGCGATCTTGCTGGATTCGTTTCGCAATTGCCGCTTGATCGTCTCCTCGGAGTTGCATCCGAGTTTGCCTTGTTTCTTCATCCGTCTTAAGATAGATCGCCACGATTCCCGAGCGTTTTAAATGCAAAAACGATGCCAGCCCTTGCGGCTCCAAAATAATCAACTTATCATCACGCAACTCCGGGTTCGGCGTTCCATAGCGAAAGCCGTTATAGTAAGCGGTCTCCGCAAAATAACCTTGTGATTTTCTTTTCTCAAATTCCATTTCAGAAAAAAAGTGATAATCGAACCCATCGATTTCACTTGCCCGTTTTGGCCGGGTCGTGGCGGTCACTACCCGCGAAATCGGGTAACGATTGATCATGATTTTCGCCGATTCCGTCTTCCCGGAGGCGCTGGGTCCAAGTAGTATTAGCAATTTCATCCCCTCCTGTTTCATCATTATATCATGAATTGCTGGTTGGTGATAATGGCGACATAAAAGAAAAACATTTTTTTGCTTCGGTTTTTTTCCTCAATGATTGAGATATCAATGATATAATGATGTCGGTGATTCGATGTCTATTTCCATTCGATATGAAGACGATCATATTCTGATTGCCGATAAGCCCGCCGGGATGCTGACGCATGCCAGCGCGAAGCTAGCGGAAAAAAATCTATTGAAAGAACTTAATCGCTTGGACTTGAAGCCAGTAAACCGGCTCGATTTTCACACCGCCGGATTGGTTCTTTTTGGGAAAAACGCCCAAGCGGTCTTTTATCTCAACCAACTTCAAAGAAGCGGCGGCATCCAAAAAAAATATCAAGCTATCGCTTTGGGCCTTTTCCCCGAAAAGAAAGCCGAAAAAACAGCTTATCTCCTAAAGGATGATGCCCAAGGTCGGGTATGGGTGACTGATGAGCCCAATCCCGATCTCAAACCAATCATCACCCGCTATCGCGTGATTGATGAATACCCCGGTTTGAGTCTGATTGAAATCGAGCTCGTCACGGGAAGAACGCATCAGATTCGCGCCCATATGGCCTTGTTGGGGCACCCTATCCTTGGGGATCCTTTCTATGGCAACCCCCTCAAAAATAGACAATATGGCGTCAAAACTCAAGTACTGATAGCTTCGTCTTTGACCTTCATAGTGCCTAGAACCGATCACTTCTTTCATTATCTTGATACGAAAACTTTTAGTCGTCTTGGACCCTCGTTAACCCAATACAAAAAGAACGGATAGGCTTTTCTTCGCCTATCCCTTATTTATAAATGAAATCGTTTTTTGATCTCTTCTTTGATCGACTTGGGAAAGAAAAAGATGATGAAAAGCAGAATAAAGATCGCCAATCCAAACGCCGCGATCGAAGGCCAAGCGACGTTAATCACGGTCACCAACACCAAAATGATCGGCACCAGCGAAAAAATCAAAATAGCAATCAAATAAAAAAT
>JAAYZB010000132.1 GCA_012515085.1 Acholeplasmataceae bacterium | reverse complement strand
GCTACTTCTTTTGCTGCCATTTCCATGCCTTCACGCATGAACACAGGATTGGTGCCCTTTTCAACATTCGCAAAACCTTTATGAATCATGGATTGCGTGAGAACAGTGGCGGTAGTGGTTCCATCGCCGGCAACATCATTCGTCTTGTTGGCAGCTTCATAAACCAATTTCGCTCCCATATTTTCGAACGGGTTTTTCAGTTCGATTTCTTTGGCGATCGTCACACCGTCATTGGTAATCATCGGCGACCCATAGCCCTTATCCAAAACGACATTACGACCTTTGGGTCCCAACGTCACTTTGACGGCATCTGCCAACGTATCGACGCCTTTTAACATTGATTCTCTTGCTTCTTTAGAAAAACGGATTTCTTTACTCATGATTTCACTCCTATTCCAGAATGGCAAGAATATCTTTTTCTGCAATGATCAGATATTCTTCCTCTTCGAATTTAAACTCCGTTGTAGAATATTTTTTGTAGACAACTTTGTCACCAATTTTGACGGAAAGAGGCGAGAGTTTGCCATCAACAATAGCGCCTTCTCCGACGGCGATCACACTGGCGAAGCTGGGCTGATCTTTGACATCCCCCGTCAGTATGATACCACTGGCGGTTTTCTTTTCAACTTTTTCTTTCTTCAGGACAACATTGTCATGTAACGGTTTTAACATTTATTTCACTCCTTTTTTGTCTCGTCTGGCACTCTTGTTATTTAAGTGCTAACATTATTATATCACACTTCTTGGCACTGTCAATAATTGAGTGCTAGAAAATGTGAAAAAATATATAATGATTCTGATTACTCGGAAATGATTGCCTTGACCTGCTTGTTTCAAGATACGAAAAACAGGTCTTAGGACCTGCTTTTCTTGATATATCTAAAGCATAATTACTCATACACTTGAAGTTTTTCTTCTTGAGCTAATACGCGAAGTGCGCCTTCTGCCAATGCCCGCATTTCATCTTCACCCGGATAGACCACTACCGGTTTGATTGGTTGGATTTTATCCTTGATAAGTTGAACAAAGAATTCGTTTCTAGCCAAACCGCCCGTTAGAATAACGGCATCGACATTTGCTCCAGCAGCAAAATAAAGACTGCCGATTTCTTTGATCACATTATAAGCCATTGCTCTCATATAAAAATCTGCTTCGAGGTCACCGGATTTGACTCGTTTATCTATTTCGATCCCATTAGCTGTACCGAGATATGACACTAATCCGCCTCCGCCAACCAGCATTTTTTTAACTTGCTCTTGGGTGTATTTGCCCGAAAAACAGAGATCGATCAAGGGATATGTCGGCAAAGAACCGGTTCTTTCGGGTGAAAATGGACCGTCGCCACCCAACGCATTGTTGACATCCACAACCCGTCCTTTTTCGTGCAATGCGACGCTTATTCCACCCCCGAGATGGGCAATAATCAACGTAAGCTCATCATACTCTTTTCCGACCGCTTTTGCATGGCGTCTGGCAATCGCTTTGTGATTTAGGGCGTGGAAGATACTGCTTCTTTCAATCCCTTTTAGGCCAGAAACGCGAGCGATATCGTTCATTTCATCAACAGACACAGGATTGACCGTAAAGGCAGGACGATTATAAGGACGGGCTAATTCATACGCCAATATCGCGCCTAAATTAGAGGCGTGTTGCCCATATTTCGCCTGTCTTAAATCAGTCACCATGTTTTCGGTGATTCGGAAAGTACCGTTTTGTTTCAATGATTTCAACATGCCGCCACGACCGACAAACACATCGATATTCTCAACTGAATACCGGTGTTCCGCTAAAAAATCAATAATGATCTGTTTGCGAAATTCGAGTTGGTCTACGATTTTTGGAAATGGTTTTAAATCAGCGACTTCGTGTTTTAACACTTGTTCTTGGATCAACTTATCATTAATAAAAATCGCGACTTTTGTTGATGTGGACCCAGGGTTAATGACCAGCAATAAGTAATCCATCTTGATTCACCACCGCCAGTAAAATAGAATAGAGTTTTGCTTGGGAAGAATCTGCCCGACTTGTTAACACAATCGGGACTTTCGCACCGATGATTATTCCAGCAGAGATTCCATTTGCTAAGAAAACAGTCGTTTTATAAAAGATATTTCCTCCGTCCAGATTCGGAAAGATTAAGATATCGCATTCTCCAGCAACCGGGCTTTGGATTCCTTTATGTTTAACTGATTCCAAGGAAACCAAGTTATCGATAGCAAAGGGGCCGTCAATTAGAAAATCTTTTGGCGGATTCGCTTGATAATATTGAACGATTTCTCCGGCATCCACTGTCGATTGGATTTTTGGATTCACCTTTTCAACTGATGATACCAATCCAACTTTTGGCATGGAATAACCTAGAGAATGGGCCAAAAGCACCGCGTTTTCAATAATCAGACGTTTTTCTTCCACGGAAGGTTGGATGTTCATTGCACCATCGGACGCGAACAACACACGAGGATGACCAGGAATCGATACTAAGCCTACATGGCTTAAAAGCGGATACAACCGAATTCCGTAATCCTTGTTTACGACGCCCTTCAAAAGAATCTTGGTGTCAATCAACCCTTTCATCACGATGTCAACGTCACCTTTATTGACAAGATCCATGGCGATTTTGGTTGCTTCTTCGGGATCGATGCAATGGATTATGTCGGGAGACCCTTGACAGCCTTTTTCCCGGATGATGGAGTTGATCATTTGTTGATCCCCAATCAATATTGGCTTGATCACACCCAACTTGGCTGCTTCATGCACCGCATCAATGACAAATTCATCATGAGCAAAAACAACCGCTATTCGTTTCGGATGAATTGTTTTAACAATATTGACAAGATCTCCAACAGACTTAAGCATACTGTATTCCTTGTTCTATAATATAGTGTCTTCCAGCCGATATCGCGTCGATATTTAAGTCGAACAAATGAGCTTTTCGTTCTCCCAAAAACTTCTTGAGAACCTTGGCGATAGTGTCATTCGAAAACAGATTGCTCAATTGCATATAAGCTCCCAACATCACCATGTTAGCGACTTGGGGATTTCCTAGTTCCGAAGCGATATCGTTGATGGGAACACCCACAACAAGACCGTTTTTGGAAGACACTGTTGATTTTATCAACGATGAATTGTAGAGAATTAATCCGTTCGGACGCAGGAAATGTTGAAATTTAGTGAGAGATGGTTCGTTAAAAGCCACCAAATGATCCGCATCGCGAAAAACCGGCGAATTGATCGGTTTCTTGGAAATGATTACGGAACAATTGGCGGTTCCACCTCTTGTTTCTGGGCCATAAGAGGGAAACCAGAGACTATTCAACTCGTCGTGAGTCGAGCAATATGCCAATAGTTGCCCAAACATCATAACGCCTTGGCCTCCAAAACCAGCCACTTTAATATTTTTCAACTCAGACATGGTCTTCACCCTTATCTTTAAAGACGCCAAGCGGATATATCTGAGTCATCGTGTCTTTGATCCATTTTAAGGCATTAATGGGCGTCATTCCCCAGTTGACTGGACAGCTTGATAACACTTCAATCAACGTAAATCCTCGTTTTTCTTTTTGATAAGAAAATGCTTTTTTAATAGCTTTTTTAGCTCTTAAAACTTGTTTGGGATCGGTTGCGCTCACACGCTCCAAATAGGCTACTCCCTCAATTTGAGAAAAAATTTCCGATATTTTGATAGGATAGCCTTGAATCAGAGTGTTTCTTCCTTCGGGGGAGGTCGTTGTTTTCTGCCCAGGAAGTGTTGTGGGAGCCATTTGTCCTCCCGTCATTCCGTAGATAGCATTATTAATGAAGATCACGGTAATATTTTCGCCTCGATTGGCTGCGTGGATCGTTTCTGCGATTCCGATCGACGCCAAGTCCCCGTCACCTTGATAGGTGAATACGGTATTTTGGGGCAACACCCGTTTCAATCCGGTGGCTTCTGCACAGGCTCGCCCATGAGGAGCCTGAATCATATCGCAATTGAAAAACTGATAGGAAAACACTGAACAACCGACGCTAGCCACGCCGATAGCCTCATCCAGCAATCCCAATTCTTCCAAGGATTCCGCCACTAATTTATGAATGATTCCGTGAGTACAGCCTGGACAATACGATAGTGGTGTTTCGGTCAGACCTTTCGTCTTTTGGTATTTGATTTCCATTATCTCACCACCCTGTTTGAAAAATTCAAGATCGCCTCAACCACTTCTTCAGGATCAGGAACCATGCCACCAGTGCGGCCATAAAAGCCAACCGGCAATCGTCCGTTGTTGGCGATTAAGACATCATCCAACATTTGCCCCATACTCATCTCCGTGCAAAGAATACCTTTACAATAGGGGTTTATTTCTGTAAATATCGCCTTGGGATATGGCCATAGGGAGATGGGACGGATCAT
>JAAYZB010000131.1 GCA_012515085.1 Acholeplasmataceae bacterium | reverse complement strand
TTTTGTCGGTCATTCAGCCGACCAATAGGGGTGATGCGCAGTTTTCCGCGATGTTTCCGGTGATAGGATAGCGCCGGTGTCAAGGTGTTTTTCATCCGATATCCTCCTCGGTAATTTACTTTCATTATACCACGTTTTCACGCTTTCAAAGTGCGAGATTTCGCACTCTGGACGGTGAGAAAAACCCAACATGATTTTGCTTGCAATTTCCGATCTTGTTTGATATAATTACCCATGCGTGGAAAACTTACTATGAGAAATCAAATCATGGCAGAAGGAGAAAAGAACGATGAAAAAGGACATCCATCCGAAATATAATAAAATCACTGTCACGTGCAGTACTTGCGGAAATACTTTTGAAACCGGATCAACGTCGAAGGAAGTCAGAGTCGATACCTGTTCGAACTGTCACCCTTTCTATACAGGCAAACAGAAGTTTATTGCTGCCGCTGGCCGGATCGACAAATTCAACAAGCGTTACGGCATCGACGAGAACGACAAGAAATAACCGATAAAAAAGAGCCAGGAACACTGGCTTTTTTTATTTGGCTTGAGTATAATGTTTTTAGAAACCCTAAAGGAGTGTGACCGCCATGAATCAGACAAAACGCGAAGGTTGGATCGAAGTGATCACCGGTCCGATGTTTGCTGGAAAAACCGAAGAATTGATTCGTCGGGTCCGGCGTTTGGAATATGCCAAGAAACATATCATCGTCTTTAAACCGACGATTGATACCCGCTATACCTTTGACGAAGTGGTGTCACACAACAATACCCGAACGAAATCCATTTGTATCACGAAAGCTCGGGAAATCATGGATTATGTGACCGAAGAAACAGAAGTGGTCGCAATCGATGAAATCCAGTTTCTTGATGAAGAGGCTTGTGATATTTGCGAATATCTGGCGGACAAAGGGCTTCGAGTCATCGTTTCTGGACTTGATCGCAATTTCCGGGGAGAACCATTTTCGTTCATGCCAAGGCTCTTGGCTTTGGCAGAAGATGTGATCAAACTGACGGCGATTTGTGTCAAATGCCAGGCACCAGCTACGAGAACACAACGAATCATCAACAATCGGCCGGCAAATGTGAATGATCCGATTATCTTAGTGGGGGCACAGGATTCTTATGAAGCCCGGTGCCGCCACTGTCATGAAGTGCCGGGAAAGCCAAAGTCCTATGATCGATCTGATAAAGAATAATCCGGATCATCGCTTCATGAAAGAAGCTTTAAAAGAGGCTGGAAAATCGCTGGCAACAGGCGATGTCCCGGTGGGATGCGTTATTGTCAAAGACGATAAGATCATCGCGAGAGGACATAATGTTCGGGAGAAATCCAATAGTTTGTTTGGCCATGCGGAAATGATCGCCATCCAGAAAGCCGTCAAAAAAATTGGCTGTTGGCGGCTGGATGAGTGTTGCCTTTATGTCACGCTCGAACCGTGTGCAATGTGCTCCGGAGCGATGATCCAGGCAAGAATCAAGCGGCTGGTGTATGGTTCTCGAGAACCGAAATTCGGAGCACACCAATCGATTATCAACTTGTTTGATGCCCCATTCAATCATCATGTCCAAGTCGTAGCGGGTGTTTTGGAAGAAGAATCCAGTCGACTGTTGAAGGATTTTTTCAAAAAGATCCGCCAACAAAAGTCATTGAATAAAACCATCGATATGATATAATAAGGTCGCAAGAATCTCTCTCGGGGCATCTCCATTCAATAGGTATCCACGAATTAGGTCAGGTCTTGACGGAAGCAGCCTTAAGTAGGGTAGCTATGTGGATGGGGATGCCCGAAGAGAGATTCTTTTTAAGACTATTTTTAAAAGGGGGTGAAGCCATGTTTGATTGTATTGTGGTCGGAGGCGGCCATGCCGGGTGTGAAGCGGCGTTGGCGGCTGCGAGACTCCATCATCGGACCTTGCTCGTGACCGGCAACTTAAACAAAGTGGCTTCCATGCCCTGTAATCCTTCGATTGGCGGTCCGGCGAAGGGGACCTTGGTTCGGGAAATAGACGCATTGGGCGGTGAAATGGGAAAGAACACCGATCAAACCGCACTGCAAATGAAAATGTTGAATAGTTCCAAAGGCCCGGCGGTCCGGGCGCTTCGAGCGCAATCCGATAAAGTGCTTTACTCGCAAACAATGTTAAAGACGCTTAAAAACCAACAGAATTTGGAATGTCGCGAAGCCTTTGTCAACCGATTGATGGTGGATAATCAAACAGTCACCGGAGTGATTTTGGAATCCGGAGAAGCTCTGATGGGTCAAACGGTCATCATCACGACCGGCACCTTCATGGAAGGTGCCATCTTGATTGGAAATACGAAAACGCCCTCCGGTCCGGAAAACGAAAGGCCGTCGATCGGTTTATCGGCACATCTGCGCGAGTTGGGGATTCCCACGTTCCGATTGAAAACCGGAACACCACAACGGCTGAAACGCGATTCCATCGACTTTTCCAAGATGACGTTATCGCCCGGGGATGGGTTCATTCATCGCTTCAGCCATGATCCCGACTATCTCCGTGTACTCGATGAAGAATGGCCGTGTTATTTGATCCATACCGTCCCAAAAACGCATGAAATCATCCAAGAACACCTGCTGGAGTCTGCGTTATACAGCGGACTCGTTGAGGGAGTCGGTCCGCGCTATTGCCCGTCCATCGAGGATAAACTTGTCCGTTTTTCGGACAAGCCGCGGCACCAACTCTTTATTGAACCCGAAAGCGCCTCTTTGGACGAAGTCTATCTCCAAGGTTTTTCGACGTCGATGCCAAAGGCTGTCCAAGATCAGATGGTCGCCTCTTTGCCCGGGTTGGAAAAGGCAATAATAACCAAATATGCCTATGCGATCGAATACGATGCCATCCATGCGACCATGCTCAAACCGTCTTTGGAATCGTTAGTCGTTCGCAATTTGTATTTCGCCGGTCAAGTCAATGGGACCAGCGGCTATGAAGAAGCTGCCGCTCAAGGACTGATTGCCGGGATCAACGCCTCCAGAAAAATCGAACAAAAACCGCCGTTGGTCTTAAGGCGCGATCAAGCGTACATCGGAGTGCTGATCGACGATTTGGTGACGAAAGAAACCAAGGAGCCGTATCGGATGTTAACATCCAGAGCAGAGTTTCGACTTTTGCTTCGGCATGACAATGCGGATTCCAGGCTGATGGAAATCGGTCATGATATCGGACTCTTGGATAAGGGGATGTATCAACGCTTTTTGGAAAAAAAAGCAACAATACTAAAATGTTACGAACAATTGAACCAAACTTTCATCACGCCAACGGATGTCATCAATGAGCAATTTATCCAGAAGGGACTCGCTCCCTTAAGAAATAAAATGACCTTGGCCGAGTTGTTTAAACGGCCGGACTTCACAGCTCATATCGCAAAACAGCTATTTTTAGAATTGAATCACATTGCCGATGAGGTGATGGAAGAAATCGAGATTGAAATCAAGTATCAAGGATATATTGCCAAAGCGATCAAAGAAGCGGAACACTTCCAAAAGAATGAAGCCATTCAAATTCCCGAGGATATCGATTATCATGCTCTGAACAATTTGGCACTCGAGGCGAGGCAGAAACTTGCGAGGATCCGTCCCGCTTCGATCGGGCAAGCGGCCCGGATCAGTGGCGTGAATCCAGCAGATATTCAAATGTTGCTCATTGCCTTGAAACAACGACGTTCGAAATAGTTTTGGGTTTTTGAATCCCTGTTTCCCAATCAAGAGTGATTGTGGTAAAATAAGTCCAAGGTGATGCCATGAATGAGCGTTTTATCGAGAGTTTGTCCTCTCTCGGAATAACTTTAACGCCGGAGATATCTCAAGCGTTTGAAAAGTATCGGAACTATCTGATTCAGGAAAGCCAAGTGTTGAATCTGACAACGATCTTGGATCCGGAAGCGATCTATAGCAAACACTTTCTTGATTCGCTCACGCTCTCGAAGGTTTATCCTTTTTCCAACCAACAAGTCCTGGATGTGGGCTCTGGTGCAGGGTTTCCCGCCATTCCGCTCAAGATTGTTTTCCCGGAACTGAAGCTGACATTGATCGATGCGACAATGAAAAAGATCGAATTTTTAAAACGGCTCTCAGAGCGCTTGGAACTGTCGGGACTAACGTTTGTTCACGGACGCATCGAAGAGATGAAAACAAAAGCGAGCTATGATTTGGTGGTATCCCGAGCCGTTGCCAAACTAAATCTGCTTTCAGAGCTTTGTTTGCCTTACGTAAAAATCGGCGGATACTTTATCGCGATGAAAAGCGCGCATTATGAAGCGGAGTTGACAACGGCAATTTCTGCGATCGAAAAGTTGGGCGGAAACGTCAAACAGGTGCAACTGGTCACTATCGAACCCGAGTTGACACGCGCGCTCATTGTCATTCATAAGACCAAACAAACGCCCCTGGAATATCCGCGGGCATTCGGAAAAATCAAGAAACACCCGCTTTAGGAGGTCAAGCTTGAACCGCAAACGGTCCTATATGTTTCCGGAAATTGAAGATTATCGGGAAGATTTGGAAATTCAGCATCTACGAACTAAAAACCATTTTGTGATCGGGCTATTGACCGTCATGATGATCATGGTGTTCATCTATATGCTGATTGCGGATTTCCCTTTAAGACAAACCCTGATTCTGATGTTTGGGTTTCTTTTTGTGATTCTCTTCAATATCGGCAATTTGGCTTACGGAAGTGAAAACAACCGGTTTTACCAGTTGAACAAATATTTGACCACTTTGGGAGTCTATTCCTTAGCGCTGGGAATCTTGTTTGTGTTTGCATCACCCGCGGCGGTCATCGTGCTTTTTATCGCTTATGCGATCTGCGCGTTTTTTCAAGACATGCGGATCATGTTTATCTCGAATTTGTTTTTGTTGTTTTTTGCGATCATGATCGTCAAAGGATATCCAGAGTATTTGTTTATGGAAAACCCATCGGCGGAAAACAATGCCGGTTTGACACTTTTTTTCATCGCATTCATTTTGATTCTGACGATCACGTCGTATATCATCATCAAACAGAAGCAATTCTTTTACAGCCAGATAGCCATGTCCAAAGAAACAGAATTCCGCAATTTGGATTTGTTGATCGACTTAGAAAAAGAAGTCACGAAAACGGCGGTCGATACCGATCGCTATTACGAGCGGACGAGCCAGTTCTTGGAAGCCTTCTGCCGGAAGATCGGGATTGAGAATTTGTTTCAGGAAAAAGTGAGCATATTAAAGAAATTGGAAAAAGGCGAGTTGACTCCCGCGATGCTCCAAAATCATCCACAATACGGGAAAAGCGATTGGGAACGGCTCGAGCAACTCCGAATCGGTGGAAATGGAAAATTACGAAAATCCGCTCTCAAGATGAGCCACACGTTCAACGTGGAAGTAAAAAAACGGGAAATATTCTCGGAAACGCATTTTAAGAGTTTCAATCACCAAAAAGACTCCTTGGATATCAAGATCTTGGCGTTTGTCTTGTTTTATGCCGCGTTGAAACGCGGGATGCCAGGAATGCCGGAATTGGAAGAAGCGGACATTCGGTCGATATTGACTTCGACCGATTACAGCTACACGATCGATCCTCGGGTATTCCAGATCTATCAGAAGAACACCGATGTGTTCGCGTCGATTGTGGATGATTGGTTGAAAAGGCGGGATCGATGATGAAGAGCTTTTTCCGTCGCATCCGCGATGCCGAATTCTTGCCGATGAGTGAAGTGAGAAAAATCAAAGCGATCTTGGTGTTGATTTTTCTTGGGCTTATGACCGCAATTACGATTCCGTTTTCCATTTTCTTTCTCGATTATTCCGCTGGAATGAAAATCTTGTTTCTCGTCGTGTTTCTTGTTTCTTATGCGCTCATCACGCTTTTTGTGTCCTTGAACCGGATCGTTCCATCGATCCAGATCAGCATTCTCTACACGATCGGACTCGCGTTGCTTTATACGAACGGGACGAACGAGTTCTATGCTTATCTCTTCTTTTTCATTTCCTTATCCGTGATTGTCTTTTATCAAGAACTGTATGCATACTTGCTTTATGCTACCGCGGTGGCGGGGCTTGGCATCTACTATATCCTTACGCATCAAGCAAGTCTGATCAATACCCCGGACATCCCGGGGGTGATCATTATCCATATCGTGATTTTGGTGGTGTTTTACTTTGTTTTCCTCGTTCAGATCCTTTATAACGAAAAGCTCTATACCGATATGAATTATGATTGGGTGAAGATGAATCAAGTGATTGACAAATACCAAGAAGACATCTATTGGTTTTTGGATGAGATCCGAAAAGAAGCCAGAGTATCGGCTATCCAAGAAGACTTGGCTTATCAAAAAGTGGTCAGCGAATTGTTCGTCTTCGTAGAAAAACAAATCCGCGATTCGGGAAAAGAGTTTCAAACATTGTTTGAATTGTATCTGTATTTGCATGAACGCGATTTGGAGAAGATCCTGGACAGTGACGAGATCAGCGGGCAGTTGAAGAAAACAGCGACCCGCCTGCACAAGTATCTTTTAAATGCTCGAACCGAACTTTTTTCGCTCATCACGAATTTTTACTGCCGCTTTCGTCCGGCAGTCCCCTATGAGCCCAATCGCTATCACTACCGCTTGAATGATCTCACGAATCATAGCGATGAACAAGTCATCGCCATCGCCAACTTATATCAATATCTGA
>JAAYZB010000130.1 GCA_012515085.1 Acholeplasmataceae bacterium | reverse complement strand
TTCTTGAAGTTGCCTTTGATTCGGAAATAATGATCGTTGATGATATCGTTGTCCGTTTTCGTACAGACTTCTTCTACCTATAATCGTTCAGTCAACCGTAGTACATAACACAATGTCCTCATCGATCCTTTCTTTCCGCAATATTCGATTATTCGAATCAATAGTGGCCAACATCAATTGGGTATTTGAAGTCACCAACGTCGTTTTTTTTGGCGATTTTCCTTTGTTATTGCTGAAAGGATAGATAATGACACTTCGTTTTCGCCGTCCATTATCTAATCTATTGTAACGTGAAGGATATGAAATCTACTTTTCCTTTTCCGACAAATTTGAAAAACAACGGATGAATTCCTTTGATCTCGGCAAATGACGATTCATGGATCTTAATTTCTTTTGATGGTGTCACTCTAATTGAAGCCACCTCTTTTTTGCCGTTTGATACGATCATGGTCCCGTTCCCTGTTCCCTTTGTGGAGATAGAGATTGATTTGGTCCTATTGAAATCAAAATACTTGAAGCCGGCATTACATCCATCTCTCATGTTCGCGATGTATTGATCCGGGTTTTCATTTCGATCGTTACCGGTTTGGGTGAAATAGGGTTCATAGGGATGAAGATGACGTAAAGCCAAGTAAAAACGCGTGCCTGATTTTGCTCTCAAATTGCATGCGATTCTGGACTCATATTCCCCAATTCCGCTTAATGGTTTTCCATTAAGCCCACAAGATGTCACTTCGGCTTGCTTGAAGTGACCATTTTTATCGATAAAGATCTCTTCGGCACAGGCTTGCCTGGAAAACTGAGATCGATTGGTTTGCCGATGATAAAATACATAGAATTTATCCGCTAACTGTAAAATCGACCCATGGGTATTCCCTGTAAAATTTGAAGCATCCTTTACATGGTGATATTGATTGAGTCCGATATCCCCAATCGACACTAATGTTCCCCCAAAGGAAAAATCGCCATCGGGTTTTTTAGATATCGCATAACATAACTCGTGCCCGGAATAGGATGAGTAAATGAAGTAGTACAAATCATTGATCTTTCTCAACGAGGACGCTTCAAAAAAAGGATGCTTTTCAAAACCGGTGCCTTTACAGGTTCTAATGCCGGGAACGATTGTTTTTGGTGGTAGAATGATCGTCACCATATCTTTATCCAGAATGGTGACCGTTGCGCCCTTCTTGTTGGTGCGATTCAACGCTCGATAAGTCAAATGCAATTGGCCTTTGCTTGGACAAAGCCCGGTATACAAGTAAACCTTGTCTCCTTCTTGATAAACTCCGGGATCAAATTGGGTCGAATCCCCTTTTTTATATCCCAGTAATTGCCCATCACGATACTTGACATACCCATAAAATTGATAGCGCCCCGCGGGTGTATCACATACTGCAACACCGATATAAGAAGGAATGCTGACGAAATAGTAAAGATAGTATCGACCATCATGCCCTTGGATACAATCAGGTGCTGGCATCCCTTGCCTATTCCCCCGCGATTTAGGATCGTCTCGCCGACGCCATATGATCCCTTCATATCGCCAATCCGACAAATCATCTTTGGGTGCGCTCCAACACACAAAATCATTCAGGCAAAAACCACGCCCATTAAAGCGATCATGGCTTCCATACAAATAGACCCGATCACCAAACAATCGGGGTTCGCCATCAGGAATATATTCATAGCTAGGCAAAAACGGGTTGGTTGCTTGTTGCTTCACTTTCGTTCACTTCCCTCAATAGCTGTTTATGATAAATGACTCAGATTCATCAAACAAAGTTATATATTCTAGTAATTCAAGGTTTTATTTTTTAATAAAGACCAGTTGCTAAGCAAAATCATTGCGCTATTCATCCGTGATATCTACCAGACTCTTTAATTCTTCGGAAGTGATTCCTACCATCCGACACTCGTGGATCAACTCCATCAACAAGCTTTCGACTTTTTGATTTTTCTTATCCAAAAGAAATGAATCCGAATTCTCGTTCACAAAAGCCCCAACACCGGGAACGGTGTAGACAAAATTGTTTTGCTCGAGCATTTTCCAGGTTCTTTTGATGGTGATAATGTTGCCACTTAATTCCTTTGCGGCAGACCGAATAGCAGGCGGTTGACTATTGACCTCTAATTTCTTTAAGGTGATCTGATTCAAATCAATAAATACAGTGATTTTGTTTTGATTAAATCACCAGATTCATCTTCATATGATTGAATAAGCTATGTAAATTATTCCACATATCTTTTCGTATATTCTATTAAGTATATATTAATTCATCTTGTGTAATTCAAACAGACTATTTTAAATCACTAATCGAATTGCGTTCTATTAACTCTGTTTGAATTAACACTTTATTATA
>JAAYZB010000129.1 GCA_012515085.1 Acholeplasmataceae bacterium | reverse complement strand
CCTTTGGGTTCTTCTGGCGCCAATATTTGCGCCTCTGCTTGTGACGATAAAAGGGGTCTTGTTCCTTCTTTTGTCATTTTCAAAGTCAGACCTTCCATCTCAATTTCTAAAGATGTCAGGACTGAATTTTCAAATATATCGATGTATTCTTTAATATCTGTGATCGTTTTCATCATTGAGCTCCTCATTGGTATATTTTAAAGAATGGGATTCTTTCAGATATCAAATAAAAATGGACGACTGCATCGTCCATTTTGGTGCAATCACTGGTTTTTTTCAATAAACCTCAACAAATCGCCCACCGTTTTTAAGTTGTTATATTCCGAATCTGGAATAGCGATATTAAACGCCTCTTCAATGCTCATCAATAGTTCCACCGCATCGAGTGAATCCGCCCCCAAGTCATCTTGAAGATGGGTTTCCATTTGGATATCTGCTTTGGATACGCTTAGTTCATTCGCAATAATTGAAACTAATTTTTCAAACATTTTAGCCTCCGCATTGTAATTGGTTCATAATTCAAATTATTTGAACTTCAAAGAACCTACTTATGAGTTTACCACTTTTCCGAATATTGTCAACCCGTTATCACGCTCTTTTTATGTGCTGCATTTGGATCTATGAATATTTCTGCTTTTTTTGGCAGTCCTCACAATAACCGTAAAATTCAAGTTTATGCCCGATCACGCGAAACTTCATTTTTTCGGAAACGAGTTCTTCATAGTCTCTGAGGGGACAAGATTCCACTTTCGTGATCTGGTTACAACTCAAACAGATCAAAAAATGATGATGGATTTGATGGTTGTATTCATAAAGGTTTTTGACCTCATTTTCGAAAGTCACTTTTATCACCAGTTCTTTTTCTGCCAACGTCTCCAAAATCCGATATATTGTGGAAAGATCTATCGACTGTCTATCTGTCATCAATAAATGATAGATGGCGTCTGCACTTAACGGTTTTTGGGCTCTGATAAGAATTTTCAAAACGTTTACCCGATGCTTCGTCACTTTTAAATGACATTCGCGTAAGGCCGTCGTGACGCGGCTTGTATTGTCCATTGGTTCCTCCTACAAAAAAGAAAGCTCGTTGCTTCTCTTCCGGGAACCCTGGCTAGGCAGACCAGGGTCCCGTCCACAAGGAGGCAAAGATGAAGAGAAGAAATGAGCAAGTCAAATGCAAATGATTTGCATTTACAGTAATAGAGTATGTTATTATTCCTAAAAAAGCAATATCAATTTGAAAAAAAATCAATAAAAAAATATTCGTTTACACGAATACTTTTGTTCTATTATTTTGAACTTGAGAGTGTGCGTCGATCATGCTTATCAAAAACAGTTTCTCCCTTGATCACTGTTCTCAATACCTGAACGTCATCAAGTTCATCTATGGGAATCTCAAACGGGTTTTTATCCAAAATCAGATAATCTCGCTCCATACATTTTTCATCTCGGATCAAATAACGGTTATTGGCGCCATAACAGCCGATCGCCTCCGCAAGTTGGAAGGTTTCTTTCGGCAAATGTTGGCCCAAAGAAGCATCTTTCACTGATTGTCTGGTAATCGCCGCTCTCAAATTAGTAAATGGCGAAAAACTCTCTACCGGAGAATCCGTTCCAAAACAAACTTTTATTCCTTCATTCGCCATTGTTTTAAACAGATAGGTTTCATGTTTTCTTTGACCAAGCCGAGCATCCAGCATGGCGATGTCACTTTCTAAAAAAATTGGTTGAACAATGGCAGAAAATCCCAACGCTTTCATCCATTTGATTTGCTGATAATCAGCCATTTGTGCATGGACAATCGCATGACGATGTTCGCTTCTGTTTGTTCGTCTCAACGATTGTTCCATGACCGAGAGCACTTGTTCGATCGCTGCATCACCAATCGCGTGGATATGGCAGTCTTTTTTGGCCAAGTTCGCTAGATCGAACAACTCTCCCAGTTCGTGATCTGAATAATTCAAAATCCCTCGCTGCCCTGGCTGATCGTGATAATCACTTCTTAAGGCAGCTGTATGCGCTCCGAGCGAACCGTCTGTCAAAAGTTTAATCGGACCTAATCGCCAGTTGCCAGGACGTTTTTGGGTCAATCCTTGTTTTAAATAATCCGCAAGTAATGACGCTGTTGGCAAATTGACTTGTTCAATCAATCGAATATGACATTCATTTTGTCGATACAACTCATCCAATGCTTGAATAATCAACGGATATGGAAGCGGCGATGATGAGAAATCATCGCTTAAAATCGTGGTCACTCCTGTTTCTAATAACATTTTTTCCGCGATCCGAAAACAATCTTTAATATCCGATATTGAAGGAACATCTCGCAGGTGATCAAGGAGGGGTAAGGCATCTTCATAGAGTAATCCCCTGGGATAATCAATTGATTTTCCATAAGCTTGGATATTTTCAAAAGTAAGATCCAAGCGACGAAAAGCTTCGGAGTTGATGCAGGCAACATGACCGCATACCCGAAGCAGCACCACCGGCGTGTTTGGACAAACCCGATCAAGATCCGTTTTATCCAACATACGCTTTTCAACCAAATCAAGTTGATTCCAGCCTCGTCCGAAAATCGCCTTGGCACTTGCGGTAGACTTTATTTTCGCTAAGATCGCTTCAATCGATCGGTCTTCTTTAAAATCCAGGATTTTGGATGACATTCCGATTCCTAAGAAATGGAGGTGGCTGTCAAAAAATGCGGGGAAACGATATTCCTTGTTGTTATTTTGCATGTGATTCTCCTTATCAATCTGTTCATCTTGACAGAGATTCTTCAACCAAGCCAATGTCATTGAAATCAACCATTTTTTCCGAAAGGATGGCGATAAGCAGGATTTGAGAGTATAATAAACTTACGAGGTGACGCAATGAAACGCTATTCACTTTCCACTAAATTGCAAAAATGGAGTGCCATCGCGATCGATGTCTTCTTTGTCCTGTTCTATATTCAGATTTTGATCATTTCCGACCCATCCGACTGGATGATTTATATCTTTTTTGTGTTATCGATATTTCTTTGTGTATTTTATACATTAATCATATTTACATCATCATTGACGATCGATACCGTCAATAAGCTGATTTATTACCGCATCATTCAACGGACCATCTATGATTTGAATGAGATCCAGACAGTCAAATGGGAGAGTCGTGAACAAGTTCGTGGCGAAAAACAAGTCATCGCCTTATATAACGCGCATGGTTTCATGGTAGCGGAAATCAATCCGTTTTTGACGAAGCGCACTTTGCCTATTTTAGCTGACATATTCACTGAAATCGAGAAACTAGTCGCTTTGAAACCAGAAATAGGATCCTAAAAGATGACACCTAAGTCATCTTTTTAATTTGCTTGATTTTGTCCAAGGAATAACAAAGGTCTTTATCCCCCAGTCGATAAACCGAGTAATCGCCTTGGGATTTTCAGCTAAAATGCCACAAACCTCCAGTGGTATATTTTTCATTCTCTCATCTTGGATCAGCGAATATATCCGATTCCACAAAAGGGTGGACCCGATTTTTTCTTTTTGGTCGATTCTCTCGTTTCGGAGCAAATCATTAGTCCCTAAACTGAAAAAGTCTACCCAAGGCACCCAAGCAGCGGATCGTTGGATAGCGGAACGACTTTCAATCATCACACCCAAAGGGAT
>JAAYZB010000128.1 GCA_012515085.1 Acholeplasmataceae bacterium | reverse complement strand
TTTGGTTGATCAACGATAACCCGGTCAGAATCTGATTGATTTTTTCGGCGATCCGAACAAAAAACAAATCACGTTTTTGGAGTTTGGCCTGTTTTTTGCTGATGAGGGTGAGTTCGATACCAAACAGACTTTTGGTCAAACTGATCACTCGGCGAATAACGGCCAAATTCGTTGATTGAAAAATCAAGTGCAGGCCTTCCCGATTGAGTTCGATCGATCCACCAATGTGAAAAAGGGCGGAAAGTTCCGCCTTCGAACAACAACTCAGATATTTCAGACTGGACAATTCGGTTTTGACATCGGTGGAAAACGACATGCGCACACTCCTAAAAAACAATGATTATCGGAATCAACTGTTCGCTGCTTCTTTGTCTTGCGACTTGCTTTTATGGGAAAAATCAAAAGCACCGGGAATCGACCCATAGGTTTTGCCTTTTCGTTTCAAACGGAGCAGCAAAGCCAATAACAAGCCACCGAGAATCATGAGCGAAGAGGTGACGATCGCGGATTTGAGCGTCAGCCCGAAGAATTCGAACACCAACGGATCGGTTCGCATCGTTTCAATAAAAATCCGGACCGCGCCATACCAGATCAAGTATAAAGCGAAGAGGTCGCCAATATAGATCTTTTTGATTCTTCTTAAGAAAAGCATCAGCGCAAATCCCAACAGATTCAACGTGGATTCATAGAAAAATGTCGGATGATAAAATCCGGTCACCGGTTCCACAGAAAGTCCGTGCAATCCGGCTTTGATATACATGTTATTGACGATGAATTCCGGCAAGTGCAACGTATTTCGAAGATAAAGGTATTGCTCTTTTATTATCGGTATATTGGGTGTGTTCTCCGTCATTCCACCCACGACATATCCGTGGGCTTCTTGATTAAAGAAATTTCCCCAACGCCCAAAGGCTTGAGCGATAATGAACCCGACGGCGACGATATCCAAAATGATAAAGATATCGATTTTTCGCTTTTTAGTATAAAAATACGCACAAATCACCGCCGTGACAAAGGCCCCGTGAATCGCCAGTCCACTCAATCCAAACCGGGAAAAGTCGATGGTCCCGCTTTCAAAACCGATGATTCTTAAAAGCGTTGGAAAAAACCCGCCCCCGGCGAATTGATCCCATTCAAATACAACATACCAGAGCCTAGACCCTAAAATCGCCACGGGAACGATCCAGAGAAAGCCGTCGATCAAATCATCGGATTTCAAGCCATGCCGTTTGATCTCTCTTATCCCCAAAAACAAGGCAATGATAATGCCGGTCATAATGAAGAACGAATAGAAAACAACGGATCTCTCACCAATCGTGATCACGCGATTATCGAGGGTATAAATCGGGCGGATGATCGTATCTTGATTCAAACTGGCATAATCTTCGGGAAAGACACTCCATCTTGTAAAGTAGCAGCTGGAACACTCTTCTCGTGTCTGGGATAGTGTTGGTGGATCGATCTCACACGCTTCTCCCGATACACAAGTGATCTCTTTTAGAGTGGTGCCGTTTTCGTCCACAAACGAGACGATAAAGGTTTCTCCGGGTGGTGTGGGTTCCGATTGGCACCCCATCATTCCGGAAAATCCGAGTGTGATCAATATTAGCAGGGTTGCTTTCCATAATCGCTTCATTTGTCTTCCTCGCTGGATTGTTGTTGATTGGATTGGATTTTCGCATTCAGTTGTTCATTGAAATCCTGAGGCGAATGATACCCGAGGTTCTTGGATTTGATATCATAGGCCGCTGCTTCCACCAGCGTGGCGGCATTGCGGGCGGCACTGATCGGCAATGTGACTGCCGGTATTTCCGTATCAAACAAGGTTTCCGTTTCTTGCGTCAATCCCAATCGGTCAAATTTCTGGTTCGGCGTTGTCGGCCGTAAACGAACGTATAGCGAAATCTTCTTGTTTTCTCGATACGCCTTCACTCCAAAGAGATAAATGACGTTGACGATGCCGATACCGCGAATTTCCAAGTATTTCTTCAAGAGTTCCGGCGCCTCGCCGATCAAGATGCCTTTTTCTCGTTGATAGATTTCCACGAGATCATCCGCAACAAGCATATACCCGCGACGGACCAGTTCTAGGGCCACTTCACTTTTTCCGACGCCACTCTCGCCGGTTATCAACACGCCGACGCCGTTGATATCCATCAAGACGCCGTGCAAAGTGATCCGTTCCGCTAAGCGGGATTGGAGAAAGGAGAACAATTCGCTGAATAAAGAGGAGGTGTTGTAATTGCTTTTTAAAATGGGGATCTCAAATTCATCTCCTAA
>JAAYZB010000127.1 GCA_012515085.1 Acholeplasmataceae bacterium | reverse complement strand
GCTGCGGTCAATCCTGCAGGACCGGCCCCAATGATGATACATGTTTTCATCCGTGATGCTCCTCAGTTGTATTTTTGGGTGCTTTGAAAATCATTAATTTACGGGCGACATAATTCCATACCAAGACGATCCCTGTCATAATGACTTTCATAACCATTTCGGGAATCTGGTAGATCTCCTCACCAATATAAAACCTTGTAATGACAGAAAACCACATACCCAATTCAGTCAGTCCCATGCCAATCAGACCGATGAGTGCAAACAAGAGAAAAGAAGACACTTTTTTCCCTCTGTTGGGATCGGCCACGTTCTTAAAGACAAACAAAATTGAAAATATGTAATTGAATGTGAGTCCGACAATAAATCCAATCGCCGTAGCGACATATAAGTAAAATTCCGTTTTTGGAAAAATTACATAGCGGAACAAGGCAAAGGCCCCATAATCAAACAAGGTGGCCAATCCGCCGATAATCAAATATCGGCCGATTTCTTTTAGTAATTGCTTATCCAGTCTCATAGTTCCATCCTCAAAAGATATTCTCGTCAAAGATCAATACATAGTAATTTTGCGAGCCGGAAAATTGATGTTCAACATGCGAAAATTGATACCAAGCTTTTTGTTGTGCGCGGTTGTATTCACTCGTCGTCAACAAAAGGAAATACTGCTCAACTCCTTCTTGTTCTTGATACCAGGAGTTTTGCGACTGATAATGATAGATATCCAAGTTATCAGTTATCGGTCGAACCCGGACGCGAGAATCAGTGATCACTGTCACTGAATTCGCCCGCCAGAAATTGGCATAGCCATAATCCAAACCCAATGTTTCCAATTCGCGGGCAATCAAGTAATTATCATATTTTCCTAGTTCCAAGTTGTAATCTTTGGGCATCCGCATAATCGTGATTGAGTGAATCAGAGCGACAAGAATCAGTGGGGCTAAGAATAAAATCGCCAATCGTTTTGTTTCTAATTGATCAAATAACTGTTTTAAATAACCAACTACCAACAAAATTGCCATTGCCACCATCGGCGACAGCCGCCAGGAAGCGCTGGATAAGAGCCCAAAGACATAGCCGATCATCAATATGATTGTCATGATCCAGTAGGCAATCAGTAAAACCCGCAGTTTCGAATCGTTGATTTTGGGATATTTGAATATCATCAGTAAAGGGAAGAAGAGCAACAAGGATCCAAAGACAATTCGAATCATGTTCAATATGGATTTGAACGAACCGAGAGATTCCCCATAAACGCTATCGACCCCGATCAAGGTAAACCAATGTTCAATGAACTTGTTCAGATTTTTGATCCAATCTCCCGAATTAGAATAAACAGAATAAGCATCCGCATATCCTTGACTCACCTGGCTTCTCAAGATAAAGAGAAAGAGCGTGCCGATGACAACACCAGAACCAACAATCGCTAACGTTTGCCAAAACGGCTTCACACCGGAATCATTTAATCGTTTCTTTCCATCAAACCAAGTTTCTAGAACATACCCGCCCACGACAGGAACAGTGAAGAGCGAAAAGCTTTGTAGCCCATTCAATGATGTCAGTAAATAGAACAGCCCAGTCAGTATCGCCAAGGGAAGCCAGCGTTTCCGGTTCTGGCTCTGGAAACGTTCTTGAAGCCGAAACGTCAGAGCAAATCCCACCAAGAAAAACAAGACACCCAAACTATAGTAAATGATATGTCCATAAAATATTTCCCGAATTTTTTCGCTGCCCGCCACACCAAACACAAATATAAATGTGGTGAGTGCCACTTGAATCCAGCTGAACTTGAACGTTCGGCAAAAGAAGACAAGCGCACCGACCATCAAGAGATAGAACAAGGCCATCCCGAGCATGTGTGTCATCATCGAGACCCCTAGGAAAGGCATAAATACCAGCATGAGCAGATGTCCACCAAAAGGCATAAAGGCCGCATAATTAAAGTCATTATTATAGATCCATTTGGCATCATATGATGCTTGAGCCCAAAGAATGGTATCGGTGGAATCCGCATGAAAAGACCCTCGAGAGGGGAAGAAAATAAAGTAGAGTATTACCGCGATTGTGACAAGTCCGATTATCGCTGATAAACCTATTAAATATTTGGAGTGGTTCGCCTTTCTCGGCAAAAAACGAAGTTGTTGATAAATCTCCTTCGTTTTCTCCCATATTGATATTTGAGGTTTGCACGTTTTGGATTTTTCCATATGAATCACCCAGTCTAAAGAATATCATAACCGATAATCCATAAAAAAACAACCAGACAATATAGAAAATG
>JAAYZB010000126.1 GCA_012515085.1 Acholeplasmataceae bacterium | reverse complement strand
TTGAAAGAGCGGTCTGGTGACGATGGCGAAGTGGTCACACCTGTTCCCATCCCGAACACAGCAGTTAAGCACTTCCGCGCCGAGGGTAGTACGTTTGTGCGAGAGTAGGTCGTTGCCAGGCTCCTTTTTCTTAAAAACCATGGAGAAATCCGTGGTTTTTTCTTTATAATCAACGCGAAACATCTAGAATATAGTGGTTCAACTATTATTAAGAGGTGAGGAATAATCTTTGAGTAAAAGTTCGGAATATTTATAGTTGACACACCTAGATGTGTGGTGTATAATAACAATGCTGCAAAAAAATATTTGACTTGGGTTGCGTGAGCAACCTTATAAAAAAGAGACAAACGCACCTCCCGGGTGTGTGGGTATGAAAGGAGGAAACAAAAATGCCTACGATCAACCAACTGATCAAGCAGGGACGTCATGACAAAATTAGAAAATCCAAGGCACCGCAACTCAACATTGGCTTCAACACGCTGAAAAAACGGTATACGGAAATTTCAAGTCCACAAAAACGCGGTGTCTGTGTCCGGGTTGCGACGATGACGCCGAAGAAACCGAATTCGGCTTTAAGAAAGTACGCCCGTGTCCGCCTTTCAAACGGCGGAGAAGTGAACGCCTATATTCCCGGCATCGGTCACAAGCTACAAGAACACAGCGTCGTTTTGATTCGCGGCGGTCGTGTGAAAGACCTGCCCGGCGTCCGCTATCATATCATTCGCGGTACATTGGATACGACATCGGTCCAAGATCGGAAACAAGGTCGCTCCAAGTATGGCGCAAAAAGACCGGCTCCGGCAAAAAAATAAGAAATTAAAAATATGAAATCAAATCATTCCAACAGAGATCATTTTCGAAAGGAGGAACACCCCAATGCCTCGTAAAGGAAAAGTTGTGAAGAGAGATGTGTTACCGGATCCGATCTATAACTCAAAGTTGGTGACGAAGCTGATCAACAGCATCATGACCGATGGAAAGAAGAATCTCGCCCAAAACATACTTTATAACGCATTTGAAAACGTCAGAAACACCACGGGAAGAGAACCCTTGGATGTCTTCAATGACGCCATTAACAATATCATGCCCGTGCTTGAAGTAAGAAGCCGCCGGATCGGCGGACAGAACTATCAAGTTCCGGGAGAAGTCAGAAACGATCGCCGCATCACACTGGGACTAAGATGGTTGGTCCAATATTCGCGTTCACGTCATGAAAAAACCATGGAAGAACGCTTGGCCAAAGAAATCATCGATGCCGCAAAAGGTGAAGGCGCATCAGTCAAGAAAAAAGAAGATATGCACCGCATGGCCGAAGCAAATAAAGCTTTCGCCCATTATCGCTTCTAATCAGAAAGGAAAGTAGTTATGGCACGTGAATTCAGTCTGGATAAGACACGAAACATTGGCATAATGGCACATATTGATGCCGGAAAAACCACGACAACCGAACGTGTTTTATTCCATACTGGAAAAATCCACAAATTGGGCGAAACCCATGATGGCAACGCCCAAATGGACTGGATGGAACAAGAACAAGAGCGCGGTATCACCATTACTTCTGCCGCTACGACGGCGTTTTGGAAAAACCATCGGGTCAATATCATCGATACCCCGGGACACGTGGATTTCACGGTCGAAGTTTCCCGCTCCCTTCGCGTTCTTGACGGCGCTGTAACAGTACTCGACGCTCAGGCCGGTGTGGAACCGCAAACAGAAACCGTGTGGCGCCAAGCCAATGAGTATCATGTTCCCCGCATCGTCTTTGCGAACAAGATGGATAAAACAGGTGCCGATTTTGCGGCCGCCATCGAGACGATTCTTCATCGTCTTCATGCGAAAGCAGAGGCCATTCAGTGGCCAATCGGCGCGGAAGAATCTTTTGATGGGATCATTGACCTCGTCACAATGAAAGCCTATCATTTCGATGGGGAAAAAGAAGAAAATTACGAGGAAATTCCCATTCCTTCATCGTTAGCAGATTTAGCCAGCAAACGACGGATCCGATTGATTGAAGCGGTTGCGGAATTCGATGACGAGTTGATGGCTCACTATCTTGACGAAGAGGAAATCACCACGGAGGAACTAAAAAGAGCGATTCGGAAAGCGACGCTCTCCGTCATGTTTTTCCCAGTTCTCTGTGGTTCGGCATTTAAAAACAAAGGCGTTAAATTGATGTTGGACGCGGTGGTGGATTACCTTCCCTCTCCCGTTGAAGTGCCACAAATCATCGGCATCAACAAAAACGGCAAAGAAGTCGTCGTTGAACACGATGACGACAGAGAATTCGTCGCGTTGGCCTTCAAGGTCATGACCGATCCCTTTGTCGGACGGCTTACCTTCTTTCGGGTCTATGCCGGAATTGGGAAAAAGGGATCATACCTCATCAACACCTCGAAAAACAAAAAAGAACGGCTCGGTCGGATTTTGCAGATGCATGCGAATCATCGTACCGAAATCGACGAAGTGTATTGTGGCGATATTGCGGCCGGCATCGGATTTAAAGACACGATCACCGGTGACACGCTCTGTTCCGATAAAGTTCATGTGATTTTGGAATCGATGAAATTCCCCGAACCGGTCATCTCCGTGGCGATTGAACCCAAAACCAAGAACGATCAAGACAAAATGGGCGTCGCCCTCTCGAAACTGGCGGAAGAAGATCCCACTTTCCGGACTTATACCGACCATGAGACGGGACAAACGATCATTTCTGGAATGGGCGAATTGCATCTGGACATCATCGTTGACCGGATGCGCCGTGAATTCAATGTGGCAGCTACGGTTGGGAATCCACAAGTTTCTTACCGCGAAACAATCAAACACTCGGGCGAATGCGAAGGGCGATTTATCCGCCAGTCGGGTGGCCACGGACAATATGGCCACGTGTGGATCCGGTTTGAACCGAATCCCGGTAAAGGCTATGAATTCGTAGACAAAATCGTGGGGGGTGTTGTTCCTCGCGAATATATACCCGCCGTGGACAAAGGGCTTCAAGATGCGCTTCCCGGAGGCATCGTCGCTGGGTATCCGCTGCTGGACATCAAGGCCACACTCTTTGATGGGTCCTATCACGAAGTAGACTCTTCGGAAATGGCCTTTCGGATCGCGGCATCGATTGCCCTTCAACAAACCAAGGAAAAATGCGGAGCAGTATTATTGGAACCGGTCATGGTGGTCGATGTGGTGACACCCGAGGAATACCTCGGAAACATCATCGGGGATCTGACCTCGCGCCGCGGAAGGATCGAAGCGCAAGACACACAAGGAAATTTGCAAAAAGTGACTGCGAAAGTTCCCTTGGCTCAAATGTTCGGTTATGCGACGTCGCTTCGGTCGAACAGCCAAGGTCGGGCGACGCACACAATGCAATTTTCACATTACGAAGAATGTCCCAAGTCGATTGCGGAAACGATTCTGAAAAAACGCAACGGCTAAGCTTAAGAAACAGCTGACGATGAACTTATCTATTGCATTATCCGGCTGATTGTTATAAAATATTATCGATTATCAACCACTATTAATTCGAAAAATTATTGATAAAGGAGATTTCTAACATGGCAAAGCAAAAATTTAATCGTTCCAAACCGCATGTGAACATTGGCACCATCGGTCACGTTGACCATGGTAAAACCACGTTGACCGCGGCCATCACCATGATCCTTGCCAAACAAGGGTTCGCTGAATTTAAGGATTACGCCACCATTGACTCCGCACCGGAAGAAAAAGCGAGAGGCATCACCATCAATACCGCTCATATCGAATATGAAACCAAAAATCGCCACTACGCACACGTGGACTGCCCGGGACATGCGGACTATGTCAAGAACATGATCACGGGAGCTGCCCAAATGGATGGCGCGATTCTCGTTGTTTCCGCTGCCGATGGCGCGATGCCCCAAACCCGGGAACACATTTTGCTCGCAGGGCAAGTGGGTGTTCCGCGCATGGTCGTCTTTTTGAACAAGGCCGATATGGTCGACGACCCCGAACTGATCGAACTCGTGGAAATGGAAATTCGCGAATTGCTCGATGAATACAAATTTCCTGGAGATGAAACACCAATCATCGTCGGTTCCGCTCTGAAAGCATTGGAAGGCGATCCCGAACAAGAAAAGGTTATTCTCCAACTCATGGATGCCGTTGACGAGTATATTCCTCTCCCAGTTCGTGATACGGACAAACCTTTCATGATGCCGATTGAAGACGTCTTCACGATTACTGGACGCGGCACTGTCGTGACCGGCCGTGTTGACCGGGGAACGATCAAAGTCAATGATCCCGTGGAAATCATCGGAATCAGACCGACCAAACCAACGGTTGTGACCGGCGTTGAAATGTTCCGGAAACTGTTGGACTTCGCTCAAGCCGGCGACAATGTCGGGTTGTTACTAAGAGGAGTTTCGCGTGAAGAAGTGCAACGTGGCCAAGTCGTTGCCAAACCAAAATCTGTGACCCCGCACACCAAATTTACGGCTCAAGTCTATGTCTTGAGCAAAGAAGAAGGTGGACGTCACACCGCATTTTTCTCGAACTATCGTCCGCAATTCTATTTCCGTACGACCGACATCACCGGTGTCATCGAACTGGAAGAAGGCGTCGAAATGGTCATGCCTGGAGATAACACCACCATGACAGTGGAATTGATCCACCCGATTGCCCTTGAACAAGGTACGAAGTTCTCGATCCGCGAAGGCGGTCATACGGTCGGCGCCGGATCGGTTGTAGCCATCATCGAATAGTGACTCAATAAGGGATGCATCCGCATCCCTTTTTTTTAACCTTATTGCCGGTATTCGTGGAAAAAGCAATGGGAATATGGTATAATATTTTCGAGTTTTTTCCCGTCAGAAAGGGGAGGATTTCCTTGTTTGACCCAAATCCGGACCGCTATCAGAAGTTGCCCATGAGAAGAGCGGGAGAAAGTGGGTTGATTCTTTCCGCACTGTCGCTCGGTTGTTGGCATAACTTCGGGTTTGAAAAGCCTTATGAAGATGTCCGAAAGATGATTCTAAGGGCATTTGATCAAGGAATCTATCACTTTGACTTCGCGAATAACTACGGACGCCCTGCCGGGTCGGCCGAAAGCCACTTTGGCCGGATTTTGAAAGAGGATCTTCATCCTTATCGAAACCAACTCGTCATTTCCACCAAAGCGGGGTATTATATGTGGGAAGGCCCCTTCGGCGAATGGGGAAGTCGGAAATATCTACTCGCCAGTCTCGATCAATCGCTCATGCGACTCGGGATTGATTATGTGGATATATTTTATTCCCACCGGTATGATCCCAATACGCCTTTAAGAGAAACCATGACGGCGTTAAGTGATGCGGTCCATCAAGGGAAAGCCCTTTATACCGGGTTGTCCAATTATCCCAAAGAAGCGCTGAAGGAAGCGATTTCCATTCTAAAAGATAACAAGACGCCCCCGGTCTTGATTCAACCGCATTTTTCCCTCATGGATCAAGAGTTCAAACTGGATGGGTCCCTTGAGCTTTCACAGCAAGCGGGGGTGGGGGTCATTCCCTTTTCGATTTTCAATCAAGGGCTGTTGACGGGGAAATATTTAAATGGAATTCCGAAAGATTCCCGAATGGGGGATCCCAATGAACCATATTTTCACAAAAACGTGTTAAGCGAATCGCTTCAAAAAAAACTACGCGATTTTGATAATTATGCTCAATCGATCGGACGATCGATGACGGAATGTGCGTTGCTTTATCCGCTCCATCTGCCAGGGATCACCTCGATCTTGCTCGGGGTATCTCGGCTATCGCAGTTGGAAGAGCTCCTTGAAATTGCAACAAAGCCACCATTATCGAAAGATGTTATTCAAAATCTAAATCAACTATTGACTGTCAAGGGGGACGTATGAATCAATCAATTCAAGCCATCCGCTTTCTTGGAGCGGACATGATCGACAAGGCGAGTAGCGGGCATCCCGGTATTGTTCTGGGAGCCGCCCCTGTCGTCTATCATCTTTTCACCGAGCATCTCAAAGCCACTTCGACTCATCCGAAGTGGTTCAACCGGGACCGGTTTGTGCTCTCTGCCGGACACGGGTCAGCACTGCTTTATGCCACGTTGCATTGTGCAGGCTACAAAATTGGAATCGAAGATCTGAAACAATTTCGTCAACTTGGATCGATCACGCCGGGGCACCCGGAATACGGTCATACAGATGGTGTTGAAGCGACGACCGGACCTTTAGGCCAAGGCATCAGTATGGCCGTCGGCATGGCGATTGCGGAAAGCCATCTGCGTGCCGTGTTTAATCGGGAAGGATTTCCCTTGATTGACCATGATACGTTCGTATTGGTAGGCGATGGCGATTTACAAGAAGGCGTCACGATGGAAGCGATGAGTCTGGCTGGGCATTTGCAGTTGGACCGACTGATTGTGTTTTTTGACTCCAATGACATTCAACTGGATGGACCCACCGAGAATGCCAACTCCGACAATTGGGCTTTGAAAGCCAAAAGCATGAACTGGCACTATGAGCACGTGGCGGATGCCAATGATCTTTCAGCGTTGAATCAAGCGATTCTGAACGCTAAAAAAGCTGGGAAACCAACCTTGATCGAGATCAAATCCATCATTGGCGAAGGCGCTTTGAAACAGGGTACCAGCCAGGTGCATGGAGCGCCACTTGGCGCTCAGGAAACAGAAAGGATCAAACAAGCCTTGAATTATCCCCTGGCGCCATTTTCTGTTGACAAAGCGGTCTATGACGATTTCCAGAAGCACTTTGTCAATCGGGGCGAAACGGCCTATCAAGCTTGGGAACTTCTGTGGAAAGATTATCAAAAAGCCTACCCTGAGGCTGCAAAGCATCTCCATGATATCATGTCGGGTCAAATAACCGTAGACCTATCGGCGAGTCTACGAATTTTACCTTTGGGGACGAAAGAAGCCACGCGTAATTCCATTGGGAAACAACTCGATCGCTTCTCCGAGTTGTTGCCAGCATTGATGGGCGGATCGGCCGATCTTGTCAGCTCAACCAAAGTTCACGGACTGGATGGCAATTACACCAAGGATCACCGGGAGGGACGCAATCTCAATTTTGGTGTTCGTGAACACGCGATGGGTGCAATTGCCAATGGATTGACTTTGCATGGCCTTCGCGGTTTTACTGGCGGATTTTTTGTCTTCTCCGATTATCTAAAACCAGCGATTCGTCTGGCGGCGTTGATGAAAGTACCGACACTCTTCTTGTTTACTCATGACAGTGTGGCAGTGGGTGAGGATGGACCGACGCACCAACCGATCGAACAATTGTCGATGTTCCGTCTCATGCCGAATCTCACGTGTTTCCGACCGGCTGATGCCAATGAAACGGCGTATGCTTTGCATTATGGATTGAAAGAGACTGATCAGCCAACCTTAATCGCTTTGACGAGACAAAATATCACCGTGCAGCATGAATCGAGTCTTGAACAAGTCGCAAAAGGCGGTTATGTCGCTATCGATAAAGCCGATTATCAAGGAATTTTGATCGCTTCGGGATCCGAAGTCGAATTGGCGATCCAGGCACAAGAAGTGCTAGAAAAAGAGCATCATATTCCTGTTCGGGTCGTGTCGATGCCGTCACTGGAACTTTTCTTGAGCCAGCCAGAATCATATCAAGAATCCGTTCTTCCCAAACATTGTCAAGCGCGCTTGGCGATGGAAATGGGCGCGAGCGGACTTTGGTACCAAGTAGCTGGAAAAGTCATGGGAATCGATACCTATGGCATGAGTGGTCCCTTGGAAGATGTGAAACAGTATTTCGGATTTACTTCGGAAAAAGTTGTGGAGAAAGTGCAAAATCTGCTAAAGAAAGCGTGATGTTCGCTTGAAAATCCAGTTTTTTGATACCCATGTTCATTTGAACGATGATCTCTATTTTTCTGAGATCGACGAAGTCATAAAAAAAGCAAAGGCCGCGGGAGTGACCAAATTTCTTTGCATTGGTTATGAAATGGAAGCGAATCGCCGCGCCTTGGAATTGGCCGATCACTATGCGGAGGTATATGCGGCGATTGGATTCCATCCGAGCGAAGCCGACAGCGTCCATGAAACTGAGTTGACGTGGTTAAAAAAACAACTTTCAAATCCCAAAGTGGTTGCTTTGGGTGAAATTGGCCTGGATTATTATCGAGGAAAAGAAACGATCGCAAAACAGAAAGAACTTTTTTCCCGTCAGATCGATCTAGCCAATCAATATCATTTGCCCCTAGCGATCCATATGCGGGAAGCCACAGACGATACATATCAACTATTGAAAGAGAAAAAAGACCCGTCGCTTCCTGGGGTGATGCATTGCTATTCGGGAAGCGTTGAATCCGCGCGGTTGTTTCTCTCACTCAACCTGAAAATATCGCTAGCGGGACCGGTCACGTTCAAAAACGCTCGGATTCCGAAAGCGGTCGCATCCGAGATTGACCTTGCCGATTTGTTGATTGAAACAGATGCCCCTTATTTGGCACCAACACCTTATCGGGGAAAACCGAATCAACCGGAGTATCTGCCATTGATTGCGGCGGAGATCGCTTCAATCAAAGGCGTGTCAGTGGAAGAAGTTGCCAAAACGACTTGGGAGAATGCACATAGCGTTTTTCAAATTCATACAATCATCTATTAGGAGGGACCTTCATGGGATTGACTGCGGGGATCATTGGGTTGCCCAACGTGGGCAAAACAACCTTGTTTAATGCGATTATCAAAGCAAAATTACCGGCAACCAACTATCCGTTTTCCACGATCGAACCCAATATTGGCGTTGTGGAAGTGCCAGACGAACGGATGAAAGTTCTTGAGACGATGTATCATCCCAAGAAAATGGTCTATACAACGTTTGAGTTCACCGATGTCGCCGGATTGGTGAGAGGCTCATCTCGAGGAGAAGGACTGGGTAACCAATTTCTATCGTATATCCGAGGATGTGACGCAATATGCCAGGTGGTCCGTGTGTTTACCGACGATAACATCATGCATGTGGATGGGTCGATCGATCCCATCCGTGATTTGGAAACGATCCAAATCGAGTTGATCTTTGCGGATTTGGAAGTGGTTGAAAAACGCATTCCCAAAATTCAAAAACGCGCACAAATGAAGACGGACCCAGAAGCCGTGATCGAGTATGAAGTATTGGAAAAAATCAAGAAGGGTCTCGAAAATCAACAACCGATCCGTCAATTGCAACTGACAAAAGACGAAGAAAAAATAATTCGCAATTTCAGTTTTTTGACAGAGAAGCCGATGCTATACGTTCTCAACATTTCTGAGTCGGAAATGGCTGAACCCGGCAATAATCCTTATATTGAAAAGATTCGGGAAATTGCCCGAATCGAACATGCGGAAGTCACGATCGTGTCGGCCAAAATCGAACAAGAACTGTCGGAGTTACCGAGTGAAGACAAGCTGCTATTCCTAGAAGATTTGGGTGTGAAGGAATCGGGGCTGGATGATTTGATTCGAAAAAGCTATTCGCTATTGGGATTGGAAACATTCTTTACCGCCGGCGAGAAAGAAGTGCGTTCGTGGACGTTTAAAAAGGGAATGAAGGCACCCCAATGTGCGGGTGTCATCCATTCCGACTTCGAAAAAGGTTTCATTCGCGCCGAAACGATCGCCTTCCAGGATCTGGTTCTGGCAGGATCAGAAGCCAAGGCTAAAGAAATAGGGAAGTATCGCTTGGAAGGAAAAGATTATGTAGCCAAGGATGGCGACGTCTTCTTTTTCCGGTTCCACGTTTAGGATCGCGAACTTATGGAAAATTTAAAAGAAGAGATCATCCGATTTCGTGAAGAGTTTTGGCTCTTTGATATCGACATCAAAAATGCAGTCGAGGTTTATCACCGTTTCATCCGACCTTCCCGTAATGTCACGGTGGTCTGGGATGATTCCGAAGGCGAAGTAAAAGCGATCATTGAAGCGCAGGATCAAAAAGCACTCTGGCGACTAAAGACAAAATTCAAAACCGTATTTTCCTCTTGGATCATCACGCCCGACAATTTATCGTTGGAAGCGGATTTCTATCACTTGCTGAAGCGTAAGAAATGGGCAGTAGCGACTGCGGAATCTGTCACCGGCGGAATGATCGCCGCAAGAATCTTGAATGTTCCGGGAGCATCCGACATCTTGTCGGAGTCCTATATCGTGTATTCCAATGAAAAAAAGATCTCTGTGCTCGGAGTCGATCCCGAGGTCATCGATCGTTTTGGAGTTCTTAGTTGGGAAACTGCCATGGCGATGGTAGAAAAACTTGCGGAGAAATCCAAGGTTCAAGTCGCCATTTCGACAACCGGTATTGCCGGGCCTGCGGGCGGAAGCGAAGAACAACCCGTTGGAACCATCTATTTTGGCTTCATTGTGGGAGCGGCTCGGGAAGCCATCAAAAAACAGTTCAAGGGAAGCCGAAATGCCATTCGCAAACAAGCCACAGCCTTCGCTTTAGGGAAGGTCATTCAACTATGTCAGGAAGGAAGAGATAACCGATGAGTGTTCCAAAATTCACCAAACGACAAAGTGCTTTGATTTTATTGATCGTCTATCTGATGGCCGTCGCAATCGGCACGATCACTTACATCGTCACTGGATATATCTGGACAAGTTTGATTGTTCAAATGTTGGTGGCGGACATTATTGCAACGCTTTTTGTGTTCGGGTTTGGTCTATTGATTCGCAATTCGAGCGTCTATGATCCTTATTGGAGCGTCATTCCGCCCCTCATCCTCTTTGCCTTTGTCTTGATTTTGGATGTTCGTATCACGCTTGGAAGCGCGATGCTGCTTGCAGGGATTACCCTGTGGGCAACACGACTGACTTATAATTGGTATTTGAATTGGGAGAATTTCGCTTCTCAGGATTGGCGTTATACGATGATAAGGAAAAAACAACCGAAAATTTGGTTTTTGTCCAACCTTTTCGGCATCAATCTGATGCCAACATTGATTGTTTTTATCCAATTGATCGGTGCGGTTCGTTTTTTGCAAAGTGAAACCGGCTTTGATTTGTTGATCTTGATTGGATTCCTGATCACCTTGTCTGCCGCAGCGATCCAATTCATTGCCGATAGACAAATGATGCATTTTCGCTTGACTCATTCCGGACAGAAAGCTTGTATCGAAGAAGGCTTGTGGAAATATTCCCGCCATCCCAATTATTTTGGTGAAGTATGGCTTTGGTGGGGTGTATGGCTCATGTATTTTGGTGCATCTCGAACGTTGGATCTCACAATTATCGCGCCTATTTTGATGAGTGCTCTGTTCCTTTTCATCAGTATTCCAATGATGGAAAAAAAGATATTGGCCACCCGACCGGAGTATCAATCATATCGAGAAAGAGTATCGATCTTGATTCCTTTCTTTCCCAAG
>JAAYZB010000012.1 GCA_012515085.1 Acholeplasmataceae bacterium | reverse complement strand
ATCTTTAGTGTTTTATCTAATAAATCTTTAGGCAATTTTTCAACTGTTTTTAAACTTCTAACTTTTGTGTCCATTGTTTTTAATTGTTCACACATCACTTGGCCATATGTCTTTGTTCTAGAATCCAAATTCACATGTAAAGGATATTTGATATCTCTGTCTGAAGTAATAGGTACTACAATAGCAAAACCATTTGTTTTTGCGTGATATATGTCATTACTAACAACAACTCCAGGTCTTTTCCCTTTTTGTTCTGAGCCTAATGAAGGATCAAAATCAACTATGACTATATCTCCTTGATTCACCATATTTCTCTACCTTTAACGTCATTGAAAACAACTTCGCCTTCATACTTACCGTTAAACTCTTTGAATAGTTCATCCAGAGATTTAGGATCAAAGACCTCTGCTTTGGACAATATTATATCATTCCCCTCAACTTTTAGGCTTAACTCTTCAAACTCTTTTAGATCTAACATTTTAATAATCGGAGCGGGAATAATAATACCTTTGCTATTGCCGATTTTCTTAATTTGAGTATTCATATATAATACCACCTTCTAAATATAGTATATACAATTGTTATAACATTATCAACTACAACATTTAAAAAAGATGCTTTTAAAGGAAAGCATCTAATATATAACCTGTGTTGTCATAACCAAGTTTGTGCCACTTTTGAGGTTGTCACAACTAAGTTTGCTATGTAATTAGTATGGAGTTTGTTTTGGATGCAAAAGGTATAATAACCGACTATACAAAAACCATGCCAATCCAGCACACTCTTCATTCTTCCAAGCATATGATATGAATGCTTTGGAATTTTCAATATCTGACATCATTCATCTCTTAATTATTATTTGTGATTCATCATCTTCCATAAAACCATTGGATGTTCTTTTAATCTATCTGCTATTGCTTTATCAAATAGTAGTTCTGGTTTAAATTCACCAGCATTAAAGGAATCTATATATTTTTGTTCAGTTTCAGTTAACTCAAATAACGTTTCAATAAATTGGCTTACTGTTTGTTTAAAAGCATCTGTATCTATTCTTTCACCAACATGTAGCAATGGAATAAGATTACGTTTTATTGCACTAAAAGACAGATTTTCCATGTTTTTCTTAAACTGATTCAATAAATCACCAAATGGTTGAAATTCATTTGACGTTAAAAGATAAAATATGCTGCATTTTTTAAGTATATCTAACTCGTTGTCCAGTAGTATTTGATTATTAACAAGCTGAAATACGTCAAACACATCTCTTGCAGTAGTTCTTCCTATTAATGCTGCTATCTTACTTCCATATAATTCAACCTTGTTAAGAGCTAAAATAGATTCATTATCTATTATTTTTGAGCTTAATTTATAGTTCACTGGTTCAAGAATCTGAATACGGTTTGAGTAATTCAGTTCAATCTTTATGTTATCTCTACTTCCAGCTGCATTTGTATACTTTAAAAGATATGAATCAAGCGTAAAAGTAAATCTTGATTTCGGATCAATAGTATATCCATCTAAAGCAACAAAAGCACTAATGAGTTTTCTGTGCAGTTCCCTCATCTCTAACATTTCTTCTTTAGAGGAATTAAAATTAAAATTCATATCAATATCAACTGACAGTCTAGGAAAATCAAACAAGCATAAATTAAATGCTGTCCCACCCTTTAGAACATATTTTCCTTTAAGTTCTTCATTTTCATTAAATAATGTTAGTAGTTCAGATAATCGCAATACTTTTTCCAAAGTATCCCTATTAAATTTATTATATTGAGCAATGTTAGTTAAGTCTCTTAAATTATAACTTCTCATCCTCATCCTCCACCAATAACTTGTCTAAATTGTAACAATATAGATTCCATTCTTTGTAGTATTTGTTTAAACGATGCTTTTCGTTAGTGAAATACTTTACACCCTTAATACCTAGGGTTTTCATTTGATTTAGAATTGAATCATCAACCAGATATCCATCATTAAAATGCGATAGCACTAGACCTACTTTATTAAAGAGAATTTTTTTATTCACATATAATAAATATTCCATAATCTGTGATCCATTGATTACTGGGAGTGCAGATAAATTATAAATTAATTCTTCCATATCGTCATACGATTTTACATCATCTATACAATCTACTATTGTTTTTGGTAGTGTGCTTACGCGTACACCATTAATAGTGTCTACATACTTATCATTAGAAACATTTTTATACTTATATTCGTTATACTCAAATGTAAAATCATAAAATCTCTCTATACTAGCAGTTACAACATCATTATAAACTTGATTATTATATCCATAGTATTCAAAGGCACTATGATGAGAAACATAAGAACTTTTTGTAATATTTGATGCTATTTCATACTTGCTAGGTATAACGCCAGTCGTTTCGAAACTCATAGTTACATATAAGTTTTTCTTAACTCTTTTTATGTACCCTTTTTTTAAATAATTTTGCAATGTTTCACGAGCCAAGTTTTCACTATTGGTTATTCCAACTACAAAGGAAAAATCAAACACTCTTTTTTCAGAAAATATCTCAATGTATTTCATAGTTATCACTCCTCAATCATATTTTACCTTATTTTGAACAATATAACAAGTATTTTTGTATTATCATTCAACTATTGTAAATATATTATTGTATTTCTTAACAAGAAGATAATGAAAAGTCTGTATTTTATGCATAAAAAATGCAATCCAAATAATTTTTGCAACGATCTTTCTATTTGTATAAGAAATTCCGTTTCATTTATATGAAATTTCTAAAGAACGACATAAGTTTTTTACATATCCTCATTAAAGCATTGCAATAAAATTTTTCATACGTTCTATTCTATATATTGTTGTCTCATTATATACAATATTATTAGAAATTATTTCTTCTAAATATGCCTCCCTATTTGCAATCTTATATCCATGCTCGTCTACCTGTATTTATATCATAAATGTTAAAATAAAATTTGAGTATTAACAAAAAGAAAACACCTGTTAAACAGGTGTTAAACACATATGGAGGACCCAACCAGATTTGAACTGGTGGTGGGGGAGTTGCAGTCCCGTGCCTTACCGCTTGGCTATGGGTCCATTTAAAAAACAAAGAGCAAGCCAGCTTACTCCGGAAAATTCCATGGTCGGGAAGACAGGATTTGAACCTGCGACCTCCTGGTCCCAAACCAGGCGCTCTACCAAGCTAAGCTACTTCCCGAAAATACTGGCGCGCCCATCAGGAGTCGAACCCGAAACCTTTTGATCCGTAGTCAAACGCTCTATCCAATTGAGCTATGGGCGCACAGAGGTCCTGATTAAGGATTTAGGGAATACTACCGACAAGAAAAAGAAAATCCGAAATTTTAGGCCGATATATATATTATCAAACAAACCTGAAAAAAGCAACTTATTTTTACTTTGTCAGAGGGGAATGCTCTCCAAATAATTCAATCGAGAATTCGCTGTGAGCAATTCATTGATTCATTCGCTATCGGACGAGCTATTCTTCCGTAGTTTCGCGTTCTTTTTCCCAAATAGCGGAATGCTTTTTTAACAAAAACACGAGGAGTATCCCCCCGACTGTCAAGCCAAAAGAGACGATCATCAACCCGGCATATAGCGGATAATGGTTCCAATAAGCCGTGATGCCTCCAGAAATTTGACTCCCACCAGCCGATTCAGAAAGGGGCTCGAGAAAAGCGATTGCGGCCAGTATCAGCAACAAAATGATACCGGAAAACAAACTGATGATTCCCAAAATCTCTCGTCGAGTCAATCTTTCTTTCGCTTCATTCTCTTGATGGTTGTAATAGATAAAGCCATTGGTTTTTTCTTGGGAAGAGCCCGATTGGAAATAATCACAAGGCAGTTTGAGGATGGAAGCTAACTGTCGACATTGATCGGCACTTGGAATCGAACGATTGTGTTCCCATTGGCGAATGGTGGAGACATCTATTGCCATTTTCTCGGCCAATTCTTCTAAGGAAAGCTGATTTCTTTTTCGATGGAATTCCATATTTTTTCCAAGCATCTGTTTCCTCCAAAATCCCGGGTCATAATGCCCCAAGTGTTCGCAAAACAACAACGATAATAAAAAGTGTGATGATGGCCAGCAAACTGGTCCAAACGACAATTTGCCCGGCTAATTGTTCATCTCCTCCCATTTCTTTTGCCATGATGGCGCTTGACACCGCCGCAGGCGAGGCGAATGTTGCGATCAGAGCAGGATAATATGCGGGAGAAAAAGAGAAAAAGTCGGTTGCTTTGTCCAGCATGATCGCCCCGAGCAAGCCAATCGTCGGAGCGAGTATGATCCGCCAAAAAACACCAATAAAGAGCTCTTTTCGAAGCAAGCGGATGGCTCCAAATTGAAAGCCCCCTCCCAATACAATCAAAGCGAGCGGCGAAGCAATCTGTCCTAGCCACTTAATGAAGAGGTAAAGAAACTCTAGATTCTTATTTATACTGAATACGGGTTCTAAGGTTTCTGGATCCAGCGGGATCAGCGAACGAATAAAAAGTGTCAAAATACCTAAAGCAATCGCGATGATCAGCGGATTGGTCAAAATTCGAATGATGACCTTTTGCCAATGGATGGACTGGTTGTTCTCGTCCTTTTGAAAGACGGACAACGAGATGACCGATAAAATATTGTAAAGTGGAACAATGATCATGGAGACAAGCGCCACGCCGAGCACTGCTTCGCTACCTCCCAATGCTTCGGCCAAGGGGACGCCGATGATTGTCAAATTCGATCGAAAAGTGCCTTGTAAAATCACCCCTTTCTGGCGAGGGTCTTTGATGAACACCCCGACAGTGATCAGTCCCAAACCAAAAATCACCAAAACGGCGGACGCGCTATAGAGCACGACAGACCAATCGATATCCTTGAGTCCGGAAGCCGAATAAAGGGTATAATACATCAACATCGGTAAAGCGATATGAAATACAAATTTGTTGGCAACTTCCAAAAACGAGTCGGTCAGAAAATGCAGCCGGCGCAGACCGTATCCGAGTCCGATCAATAGCAACAAAGGAAGTACGGCATTCAGTGCATATAGTAAGGTATCGCTCATGGTCACTTCTCCAATAAGTACTGATTGACACTTCTTTAAATATTGTACCATAACCAGGGGCAATAGATAAAGGAGATATCTGAATCCAAATCGAACGAATAATCCGTCCATTCATAAATCAATTGATTCAAATGAACATAATAATCTTCTCGATTTCATCGATTTTTTGATATACTATATAAGTGATGCCTATTTGAAAGGAGTCGGGTTCTTACCCTGATAAATGACATGGATAATCAGAAACATCGTTTGGCGCAAAAAGTGGAATCCATCAACCTATCGACAAAACGTCTGATCATTGGCTTTGATGGTTTTATTGATGAAATCGTTCATCCGATAGATAAACGCCTCGCAATCGATCAGTTTACACGCATTGACACAATCAGCGAATTTGCGAAACGGATCGACCGTGCCAGTGGTTTATCAACCAATATTGAATTGGAGCCAATCCAGAAAAAAATCGGGGGAAACGGCCCAATCATGACCAATGCCTTGGGAAAGCATCATCCAATGATCACCTATATCGGAACGCTGGGAGTCCCGTCGATCGATCCGGTTTTTCAGGAAATGGGCAAATCCACCGAACTCATATCAATCTCTGATTGCGGTCATACCGATGCTTATGAATTTTTAGATGGAAAACTTTTATTTGGTAAAATGAGCGGACTGAATGGATTGACGTATGAGCGCTTGGTCGAGGTCGTTGGTGAAGCGCGATTGATAGAATTATTCGACCAAGCCGATCTATTTGCGTCGGTCAACTGGTCGATGTTGCCGTATATGAGCGATGTCTGGAAAAAGATCCAAACCAATATTTTGCCAAAAACAAAGAAAAAAAAGGTGAAACCTTTATTGTTTGTCGATTTGGCTGATCCCGAAAAACGCGATCCCAAAGTCATCCGTGAAGCGTTGGCTTTACTGAATGGCTTTCAATCATTTTATCGCGTGATTCTCGGGTTGAACAAAAAAGAGGCGTACGAGATCAGCCACGTCTTGAACTTATTCGACTCAGATCAATTATCCCAACGCCAAATCGCATTGAAGAATCTCGTAACTCGCATCTATCAGGCGGTCGATCTCGATATGGTCGTCATACACCCTGTGGAATGTTCTGCGGCGATGGTCAAGGAAAACTATCAAGAAGAATCCGGCCCTTTCTGCGCACATCCCGTGTTGACCACCGGTGCTGGGGACAATTTCAACGCCGGTTTTGTTTTAGGCTTGCTCGCGGGTTTTGATATTGAAGAAGCTTTGTGGACGGGTATGGCGACCAGTGGTTATTACGTTCGGAACGCTACGAGTCCGACAACCCTAGAATTAGCAAACTTCTTGCATCAATGGGCCGACGGAAAACTCTCATAAACGCCTAATTTGATTGGGACCTAATCGGTCCCAATCTTTTTTTGATGGTGACGGACGAGCCCCTCCAGCAACACGGCGAGGAAGATTAGACACAGGGTCCAGGCAAATACCCGATCATATTCGAGATTGACGCGAGCTTGGTTGAGCGCCATTCCGATGGAATTCGGTGTTTGGGTAAAATATTCCGCCATGGCCAGCACTTTGATCCCGAGTCCAGCAGATTGAAGAAATGCCGTCGTCAAACGTCCGCGGATCAAGGGAAAATAACAATGGCGAAAGCCGGATATCCAGCGATCATCGTCCAAGTGATATATATCCAAATATGCCGGATCGATCGCATGAACACTATCGATCGTGGCTTGATATACCAAAGGGAAAATCATCAAAAAGGTAATGAGATAGGGCGTCAGATGCAAGCCAAGCAAAATCATCATGATTACCAAGATCGAGATAACTGGAATCGTTCTCAAAATCGTGATTACCGGGTGTAATAGGCGTTCTAAGTTCTTTTTCTGGCTGGCAACATATCCCAGACCGACACCAAGAATCGTCGAAGCCAGCAAAGCCAATAACAAACGGAAAAGCGTCATCAAGATAATGATCAGCGACTCTCGTTGAGAAAAGATGCCGATCAACGCCTGAAAAACCGCCCATGGAGAAGGGCATAACAACGGATGATTCACGAGGAAATATAGAATGATCCAACCAATGAATATGAGAAAAATCGCGGTGAGTGTCATCGCGGTTTTTTTCATAAGGATGTGTTCTTTATTCGCCGTAGAATTCGTCATCCGGTAGAGATCCTCCTATCAGACTCGGTGAAAATTCCAAGATAATATTCAAAAATTCTTCGATCGATGTCTTCGCAATCGATGCTGATTCAAAACGCAAATTGCTGCGAGAGATAGCGCCGCTCAGGACATCGATCGGGAAATTCATTCCCAAATCGAAAGCGAGTTCAGCCGCTTCTTCTGGATCTGCATTCACCGAAGCAATCGACGCTTCCAAATCGGTTAACAACTGCTCAACAAGCGACATTTCGAGGTCGCCTCGATAAAAAACGCCTGCTTGCGGAAACGACTGGTTGCCAGTATAATCACGATATTTCTCTTGAACATCCAAAACCCGCATATCGGGATATTCTTGCATTAATAAAGATAGTGACGGTTCAGCGACCAATACGATTCTTTCTGCGTTTGCCATACATAATGATGCGGATGTTTGCGTGGAATCAACGTATGTGATCTCAGGCTGCAACTGCAATTGATCAAAGAGGTAACGACAGATAATATCGGGCATTTGTCCTTGACCAAAGATCACTACTTCTTGACTATTCAAGTCATCCCAAGATGAAAGCTGTCCTTCTCTGGATGCCAAATAATAATTTCCCCAGACCACAATCGCCCCCAATCGGTAGTCCGAACTACTTTGAAAAAGCTTTACACCGAGATTCAAAGGGGCGATGATTGCATCGTATTCCCTTGACGAGAATCCAGCCACCAATGGATCGGCCCCAATCACGACATCGACTTGATACTTGGAATCATTTTGAAGATACAATTGTGTGAGTTGCGTGCTTCCTTTTGTTACCAGCAGGGTAAGATTTGCCTTTCGTTGGCATCCCCATAAAAACAGGAATATAATTAAACAAACAAACAATACTGTTAGCTTTTTCATGAATGCCATAATTGCATTTGAATCGGTCATCTGGCCATTTTGTAGATGCGTTTTTTTACCAGATAAAGTTTTAAAGAGAGTGTTCAATTTTATCGTCGCCCCTTCCAGCAATATCGCTCTTTTGTCACTCTATTATTATTTATATCATAAAACCGCTTAAATAGCATTTTAATCTGATAATTTCTCACAGAAATATT
>JAAYZB010000125.1 GCA_012515085.1 Acholeplasmataceae bacterium | reverse complement strand
TGGATCTTATCCTCAGGGCATCTTGGGGATCTTGGTGTTAGCAGGCATCGCTTTGGTGGCATTTTTGGGTGTTTTCGTGTGCTATTTTATTTCAGGAACCATCTATATTATCCTTAATACGAAAACAGACCCCAAAAACATGGGCAAACATCGACTTTACAATGAGATCGGAAGCTATTTGTTTCGGGTGCTTTTGCGCGTGAGAATCGTTGCCTCGGGGTTGGAAAATCTCCCGAAAAACAATTGTTTTGTAGCCTTTGCCAATCATTCAGAATTATCGGATCCTGTCTATTTGAAACAAATCCTCAAAGATTATCCCATGGCATTCTTGGCAAAAGAAGAGTTGTTTCATTATCCGATTTTGAAGCAGTTATTGATAAGTGCAGGATGCATTCCATTGTTTCGGGGAATGGATCGTAAGGGTTTACAGGCCATCATCGATACGATCAAAGCTATCAAAAACGGGCAACCCATGGGAATTTTTCCTGAAGGAACACGGAGTTATTCCAATCAAATGATCCCCTTTAAAGCCGGAGCGTTCAAAGTCGCACTGAAAGCCGGGGCTGATATTTGTCCGGTATGTTTATATAACATGCAAGGAGTATTGTCCTTGAAGCGAATTCGTTGTCATACAGCCTATATTCATGTCTGCCCCCTCATTCCATATGAATCCATCAAAGAGATGGATACGAGTTCTCTTGCCCAAGTCGTCCAAGAACGTATTCAAATCCAAATGGACCAATTTGAAGCGATTTATGGGCAACAACCGAAAGCAGAAGGACAAGGATCATGTTAAGAGACCTGTTTTTCACTTTTTTCAAAATCGGTCTGTTTACCTTCGGCGGGGGTTATGCCATGATCCCGCTTATTCAAAGAGAAGCCATCGAAAAGAAGAAATGGTGTAGTGTTGATGAATTTTTAAACATCATCGCTATTGCGGAATCAACTCCTGGACCGATTGCAGTCAATAGTGCAACATTTATAGGGTATAAGCAAAAAGGCGTTTTGGGAGCTTTTTTTGCCACACTCGGTGTTGTATTGCCTTCTTTTGTCATCATATTATTGATTTCGTTGTTCCTCGTTCAATTCAAAGATAACACAATCGTTGCCAATGCATTTCAAGGTGTTCGGATTGCGGTAGCTATTTTAGTACTGGGAGCCGGGCTGAAACTCATGCGAAAACTGAAGAAGCATTGGCTAACTATCGTTTTGATAATCGCTGGGTTTATATTGATGCTGTTTCATTGGCTACCGACCATTTTTGTGATTTTGATTGGCGGAATCATCGGGATCATGTATCAAACGATTGTCACTTGGATCGAGGTGGCAAAGCGTGGATAAGATCTGGTTGCTTTTTATTACCTTCTTTAAAGTTGGGCTATTTACCTTTGGCGGAGGCTATGCGATGATTCCGATGATTGAGGAAGAAGTCCTCAAGCATGGCTGGCTGAACTCGGTGGATTTATTAGTTGATTTTATTGCTATTTCTGAATCGACACCAGGGCCTTTTGCAATCAATATCGCCACATTTATTGGATTTGATGAAGCCGGCTTATGGGGCGCAATTGCCGCAACACTGGGTGTTGTACTGCCATCGTTTATCATTATTTTATTCATTGCTCGTTTTTTCACTCGTTTCGCTAAAAATCCAACAGTTAATGGATTTTTGTCCGGTGTGAAACCGATGGTGGTGGGAATATTGGTAGCGGTGGGGGTCGGGTTGTTATGTCGTAGCACGATCCATACAGATCTGTTCCATTTAAGTGACTGGGTTTTTGACCCCCGAACCTGGGTTATTGCGGCAGTGTTGCTTGGAATTCGGCTTATTCGTCCGAAAATGAATCCGATTTACTTGATCTTATTCGCCGCTATTTTAGGGATAGTAGCGTATAGCTTGATCAGTATTTAAACTGAAGAAAGATCTATTATCAACTCATTAATTAAGGAGGGCAACTTATGACATTCGAAGTGGAATTGATTCAATGGCTACAGAGCTTTCGCAGTGATTTTTGGGATTTCTTCTTTCAGTTCTGGACGTTTTTCGGGGAAGAACTCGTGGTCATTGGTATCCTTGGTTTTCTTTACTGGTGTTATGACAAGAAAACCGGAGAAACCATTGGACTAACGGTTTTCATCTCACTGGTGTTGAATAGCATCATCAAGGTGATATTTCAACGTCCTCGGCCCTATGTCAATCCGGCAAATGGGATTGACGGGATCCGTCTTGATACGGCGGGAGGGTATTCATTCCCCAGTGGACATACCCAAGGGGCAGCGGTGGTTTTTGGAAGTTTGGCCGTATGGCTAAAAAAAAGGTGGTTGACGATCGTGAGTGTTGTTATCATCGTCATGGTGGCAATCAGTCGCATGTATCTAGGGGTTCATTACCTTTCTGATGTGTTGGTGGGCGGCTTGTTGGGAGTTGGACTGGCTTTTATATTTCATAAGTTGTTTGAAAATGATGCGAATCGACAAAAAATATACTTGATATCTTTGGTTTCATCGATTGCTTTATTCCTGATCAGTTTTGTAGTCTATATATTCATCTCACAACCAGATGGCGATATAAGCGGACCTCAGGCGCTCTATAATAGCATGGAAGGTGTTGCGAAGATGGTGGGAGCAATCGTTGGATTTGTGACGGGGATTCGATTTGAAGCGAAACATGTTCAGTTTGAAAATCATCGAATCATCTGGAAAAATATCCTGCGATTTGTGGTTGGAGTCGGCATCGTCATGGGGGTTCGAATTGGACTCAAAGCAATCTTTGCGTTAATCGTGGATTCAGAAGCCTTGGTAGAGGGCTCGATGGTTCCAGCCGCATTTGCTGTCATCTTTGATGGAATCCGCTATGGGATCATGGTGTTTGTAGCAATTGGTGTGTACCCATATTTGTTCCGAAAAGTCAATTGTTAGAGAAAGAAGTGTTTCTATGAATATAGTGAATCGTACGTTATATGACAAGCAACTAATAATCCGATATAATCGTCACTATCTTAATAATTTTCTGAAAAAGAATTTTCCAATCGTAGGCTTATTGACAACGGCTTTTATCGTTTATATGCTCATCAAAAAAGAGTGGGTCTATGCCATTGTTCTAGGTACGATCTTGATCTTTTATTTAGGGCTCACTTTTTTGATGCAGATGTTGACGACAAAGCGCGTGTTAAAACAAAGCCCGTTGGTGGATCATCCAGTTATCCAAATGTATTATTTTACTGAGAAAGATATCAAAATCGAGAATGTCAAGAGTATCACAATCAGCTATGATGACCTAATAAAAGTCGTGTTTTCGAGAGATTTCATCATTTTGCATGATCGTGGTGGGCGAACCTATATTATTGATAAGAATGGATTTCAAAATCAACCAGAAGATGAAAGAATACTGACAGATTTTTTGAAGCAATTCACTCGGAATAAGCGGTTGAAAAGAAGATAAAATCCAGCTTAATTGCTGGATTTTTTTTATGTATATTGACAATTTTAAAAGGATAAATTATAATTAGACTGCATAGTCTAAACCATGTGGTTTAATTATTGGAGAACCAATGAAAAACATGACGGATGATCGTACCTATTTCTTAAAAAAGAATCGGGTCTTATATCAAGAAACCTTATTTGAATTCGCAAATAAGCGTTTTCCGCAAGCGTCTTTAAATGAAATTATCCGTCGCAGTTCTTTTAATAAAGGAAGTTTTTATTATCGCTTTAAAGATAAAAACGCCTTATATTTTGCACTGTTGGACGATTTATTTGTCACACAATATTCATTTCCCGAAACTCAAATGATGTTAGAAAACACCCATTTCAATTTAAAAGACGTTCTCCAGCTTTTATTTGTCAATCTGTATTGGACGTACAAAGAAAACCCCTTGTATCTTCAACTTTTGAAGAATTACTATACTGAAAAACCTAGTTTGAAAGATGCTGTGAAAAAAGAATGTATCAGGCCGGTGTTTTCACGCTTTTTCGATCGTCTTCATTCCCACTTAAAATCTCATGGGTTTGGCACCAGCGATCCATCGGTCATTTTTATAGTGAAGGATATTGAATTCCGCTATTTCTGCATAGAGGACTATCTATCTACCCATTTCGGATTCTCTGACGTTGAGAGGATTGTGGACGACATTATCGCTTCCATTGATAACAAGTTGAGTCCGAGACTTCACCGGATTCGCTATCCATTTGCATCAGTCAATGAAAAAATTAAACAGGATGAAGAGACGTCTGACATTCTTTCTTTGCATCCCGGTGAAATCGTGGCCATCGTTGGACAAACAGAACTGTCTTTATCGGGTTGGGTTAAAAAAACAATTGATCGAATCAATGATCATTCAGAAGCGAAGGATAGCGTCTATCCTAATTGTCACAACTGGACTTTTTTGAATTTGAACGATTATTGTTGTTGCGGACAACCAATAAAAAACACAATCAAGTTACGGCTTTTTCTCTTTAATGCTTCAACTCGAAAAGCACTAACACGACGGCAGGAAAAATTGTTGAAAGAAGCGGGTCTTCTCGATTGGCTTGAGAAAGAAGTCCGACGGTTGCCACTGAATGAGCGAGTCATGGCTTATTTAATAAAAGGACTATTAAACAATTCGGACCTAATTATGGTAGATCGCGTGCTTGAAGCCCTCGATGGCGCGATGATTCAACGTTTTTTCGCGATCTTATTGAAGTATCGTCAAAATCCATGTACAATGATTTTGGTCGGGTTGGATCCGGTGTTGTATTTGGATAATGTCGATCGGTTGGCGTGTCTTGTGGACGGAACGCTCTCTCGATCAATGACTCCAGCTGAAATCAGGGCTCATTTCGAGAAAGCGCGGATCAACATCCACTATGACGACTTCACAGCCAATGGAAAAGTGATCACTTTTGAATTCTCCCAGAATCGACACATAGAGTGGATTGATTTTGTTCAAAAACATCGTGTTTATAGTATTGATACAAAAATTCAGTTAGATTTAGATGCGATAATGGAAGGAATAAAGGAGGAAATCCTATGAGTAAAATCGGATTCTTGATTAAAAACGATTTGAAACGTTATGTTCGCTATCGCATCTTGCATATGGTAGTGATCTGTTCGTTTCTTTTTGCCGCAATTGTTGCTTTTTTCCCGGAGGTAAATCCATCGAATTTTCTCTACATCTTTGTTTTTATCATCCCCGTCGTGGTCTTTTCGTTCTCGCTACATTCGGATCGTGTGGAAGATCAGGTTTTTCCCTGTGAGGCAGAAAAATGTAAACCCATGACGATTGTTCTGGGAAAAATCGGTTCAGCTTTGTTGCTGGAGCTGATTCCCCTCGTATTTATGATGCTGATCCTTGGCTTGGTAGAGCGATTGAACATCTCTTATTGGGGGTTATTTTTTGCCTACTTATTGGGGGCGAGTGTTCACATTATATTGGGGTTGACTTTGTCCATCATCAGTCGAACCAACCGAATTCTCTCTTTAAATTATGTGGTGTACATTTTGGTGTTTTGTACCGCGCCGATCATGTATTATAACAATCAAATTCCTTTAAAATATCAATATTTTTTAATTTTTTCACCGGCGTTTCTGTCTGGAGTCTTGATTGAAAACAGTTTGGTTCAATCGCCCTATTCCCCTGTATGGCTTATTGTGTTGTCCGTCTTTCTCTTGATTGCCATTGGGGTATTGTTGGTAATTTTTGCTGTCCGTCCTTTTTTCCAGCATTACATGGAAAGAATTCAAAAAAACAAGAGGAGAAACGTCGCTGATGAATGAGATGTCGAACAAAAACAAAAAACAATATTTTCTCGGAATCGACGGTGGTGGCACCAAGACACAGCTTGTCATCATCGATGAGAAAGGATCGATTGTAGCTGAAGGGAATGCAGGAACGGCATCAATCGATACAATCTCCTTTTCTGATTCGTTTAAAACGATTCAGGAAGCTCTGTCAAAGATGCAAATCGATATTGAAATCTCCGGTGTGTTCGCTGGCATTGGGGGGATCGCTTCAACGGAGCACGAGGAAGCCTATATCGAAGGACTTCGACATATCACGTGGCTGAACCAGGCCACTTATATTCAAGTCAAGAATGATGTGTATGGAGCACTGGCATCCGGGAATGGAGAACTTCAAGGTATAGCATTAATATTGGGAACCGGTGCGGTCTGCTTTGGAATCAATGGCGAAAAAACTTGGCGTTGTGGTGGATATCATTACAAAGAAGGGGATGCCGGCAGCGCTTTTGATGTCGGATTCCAGGCCTTAAAATATTACGCTCGAGTCTTGGACGGACGCTATCTTCCTTCGTCTTTTAGTGATGCCATTCGTGATTACCTTGGAATCGACGACTTTATTGGGTTGGTTAAGTACTTCCATAATTTAGAGCGCACGAAGACGGCAAAAATCGCTCCCATAGTGACAAGTTATGCTCGCAGTGATCAACATGCCTACAAAATAGTCGCAACGGCAGCCGACGAAGTTCGATTGTTGGTTGAAGGAGTGTATCGCCAACTTCATTTTCAGGAAACCGATTTGGTTGTGATTGGTGGTATTGGCACCGCGGATACCATTTACAAAGAACTCTATGCCCAGGCAGTATTACGGATCTCACCCGATATTCATATCATCTTACCGAAATATACGCCCGCATATGCTTGTGCACTGATTGCCAAAGAAAAGACCATTGCCAAGCAAAGTGAGAGGTAATCCAATGATCCGATACAACGAATCCAAACACCTCTTTCATCTTCAAACCGTCAACACATCATATATGATCCGTCTATATCCATCCCGACATGTCGGGCATCTTTATTATGGAAAAAGGATTCCAGAGCCGGAGGATATCAATTCACTAGATTTACACTTTCCGATCGAGGTTGGTGGACAAGTCATTTATGATAATTCGGATAAAACGTTCAATTTGAATCTGGCGTTATTGGAAGTGTCCACTTATGGCAAAGGAGATTTTCGCGATCCAATGATGCATTTTCGGTTTGCGGACGGATCTCGTCTGTCAGATTTCACTTATGAATCACACCAAATCTTCAAACAAAAGCCGGAGTATAAAGAATTGCCCTCAACGCAACCCAGAGCAAATATAGCGGCAGATACGCTTGAGATTATCGTCAGTGATTCGATTCGGAAAATGAAAATTCGTCTACTATATACTGTCTATGATCAGATAGATGTGATAACAAGACGAGCAATCATCCTTAACGAGAGTGAAGAAGAGGTGCTGTTGGAGAAAGCTCTCAGCATGAACTTGGATCTGCTGAATGAAGACTATGAACTATTGTCTTTGGATGGTGCGTGGATCCGTGAACGGCAATTGACGGCACATCCTTTGCAGTTTGGTATCCTCAAGATCGATTCAAAAAAGGGAGTGTCGTCGAGCGACCATAATCCATCGGTTTTTTTGAAACAAAAGCTGACGGATGAAACTCAAGGAAAATGCTATGGCTTCTCTCTCGTTTACAGCGGAAACTTTGAAGCCAGCGCCGAAGTCAGCCCACATGGGCTTCTCCGAATGATGATGGGCATCAATTCCTTTGATTTCTATTGGCCATTGGCAGCCAAACAACAGTTTGTGACGCCAGAAGTCGTGCTTTCATTCTCTCACGAAGGACTCGCCCGTTTGAGTCAAAATTTTCATGAACTCGTTAACCATTACGTGATTCCTGAAAAATGGCAGGACCGGGAGCGCCCGGTCCTGATCAATAATTGGGAAGCCACGTTTTTTGATTTTACCGAAAGAAAACTCTTAAAAATAGCCAAACAAGCGAAAAAAATGGGCATCGAACTATTCGTTTTGGATGATGGATGGTTTGGTAAACGCGATAACGATACCTCCTCTTTGGGGGATTGGACACCTCACTCAAAGAAACTCCCGGGTGGCTTGGGAGCCTTACAACGAAAAATCAAGCGAATAGGTCTTGATTTTGGCATTTGGGTTGAACCAGAAATGGTCAACCCGGATAGTGACTTGTATCGAGCACACCCTGACTGGGTGATTCAACACCCCCAATACCCGCCATCCTTGGGCCGAAACCAATTGATTCTTGATTTGGCTAATCCCAAAGTGGAAAACTATTTATTTGAACAGCTATCCAATATATTCGACAGCGCCCAGATCGTATACTGCAAATGGGACATGAATCGGAATTTTTCTGATATCTATTCCAATTATTTGCCTGCAAAAGAACAAGGAAGCTTGACGCATCGCTATGTATTGGGGTTGTATTCACTTCTCAATCGACTGAAAAATGCTTATCCGGATATGCTATTTGAAGCCTGTGCCAGTGGCGGTAACCGCACGGACCTCGGTATGCTTCACTATATGCCACAAGTTTGGATGTCTGATAACACCGATGGTGTTTTTCGCCAACGAATTCAAGCCGGAACTTCCTATGTCTATCCCTTATCGACGATGGGTGCGCATGTGAGCGATGTTCCCAACCAGCAAACCTTGAGAAATACGCCACTGGAAACAAGATTCAATACCGCTTGTTTCGGGTTGCTGGGATATGAATTAGACTTGACGGAATTGACACGGGCAGATCGCCGTACCATCCAACAACAAATCGCTTATTATAAGGCGCACAGACGCTTGTTTCAATTTGGTCAATTTGAACGGCTTCAATTGCCTTTTACCGATCGAGGATGTGGATTCATGAGTATGTCTCATGATCAAGAAGAAGCGATGCTTGGGTGGTTTCAGACCTTGTCATATCCGAACGGACCACTAGAAAAATTGCCGGTGAGAGGACTCGATCCGCAAAAAACCTATCAAGTCAATAATCGTCCTCAATTCTTTAATCTGTCATTGTTTGGCCGGCTTGTTCGGCATGCGCTTCCCATCCGGCTGAATGCAAATGGTCTGATTTTTCACTGGCTAAAGAACCGTTACTTGATGCCAATCGAAGTGGAGTCACAAACGGTATCCGGCGAACAATTGTTGGCGGCGGGTTTTTGTCCCAAACAACAATTCATCGGATCGGGATATCATGACCAGATCCGCTTGATGGGCGATTTTGGTTCACGGATTTATTATTTTAAAGCTCAAAAGGAGAGGTAATACGATGCGATCTATCCACCCTTTAAATCATCAATGGCATTTTTCGCCTGAATTTCGGGAGGAATACTTGGAACCAACTTTTTCAGCGGATGAATTGCCAGAAATCCAAATTCCTCATACGATGACACTGACGCCATTCAACCACTTCGATGAGAAGATCACCCAAGGAATTGGGACCTATTTCCGTGATTTTTCTCTCGGAAAAGAGGCGGTGGATCACCGGATCATTTGTCGATTTTATGGTGTCATGAATACTTGTAAAGTGTACGTGAATGGTGTGTGTCTCGGTTCGCACGAGGGTGGATATACGCCCTTTGAATACGATTTGACATCTGTTTGCTTGACCGATAGGCAGAATCGGCTCTTGGTCATAGTGGATGGGGCGGAAACTGCAAATGTTCCTCCATTTGGCGGCGTGGTCGATTATCTGAGTTATAGCGGCATCTACCGGGAAGTCGAACTCCAAATCCTCGAGCAAACCCATCTTCAAGCACTGTACTGCAAAGCGGCGGATTTGACACCTTGGGCTGAAGATTCCATGGTTCTTTCGATTCAGGCACCGTTAGTGAAGGCCGCGGATATGACGGATTTAAAATGCACTATGGAAGTATTAGATGGAGATGTCTGTCATTATAAATCGGAGTTGAAGTTGACTGCTAATGACACTTTTATTGGATCCTTTCAATTAAAGGAAATTAAACGCTGGGATATCGATGATCCCAAACAATACCGAATCAGAGTCACATTGCTGTTAAGAAAAATCTGTCTCGATCAGATTGATGAATGGTTTGGATTTCGCTCAATTTCATTCACCAGTAAAGGATTTTATCTGAATCAGCGGCGAGTTAAATTGATTGGCTTGGATCGCCATCAAAGTTATCCTTATGTCGGTTATGCCATGCCGAGGAGAATGCAAGAAAAAGATGCTGAGATTTTGCGCTTTGACCTCGGATGTCGAATTGTCCGGACTTCTCATTATATGCAAAGTGATCATTTCATCAGAAGAGCCGATGAAATCGGGTTGTTGGTCTTAGAAGAAATTCCGGGTTGGCAATATATCGGAAACGAGAAATTCAAAGCGCTGTCGCTTGCTAACCTGGAAGCGATGATTCGGCATCATTACAATCATCCCTCCATTGTGCTGTGGGGCGTTCGGATCAATGAATCCCCAGACGATCATGATTTTTATGTTGAAGCAAATCAGCTAGCAAAAAAGCTGGATGATTCCCGCCCGACGACCGGTATTCGCAATTTCCGCCATAGTGAATGCTTGGAAGATGTTTATGCTTACAACGATTTTTCCCATATTGGCGACAATGCTGGATTGGTCCATCCCAATTGGATTGCTGGTCCAAAGGTGCCGTACTTGGTGACCGAACATAACGGGCATATCTTTCCGACTAAAAAGACTGATCCGGAAATGAAACAGATTGAACAAGCATTGAGACATCTCAAAGTGATCGATGCCGCTTACGCGACAAACCGTCATTCAGGAGCGATTGGGTGGTGTCTTGCCGATTATAATACTCACAAAGAGTTTGGTTCATCGGATCGAGTCTGTTACCACGGGGTCACGGATATGTTCCGTTTGCCGAAACCCGCGGCTTACGTATACGCTTCTCAAAGAGAGGATGTGCCGGTTTTAGAAGTTGCTTCGTCGAATACTCCGGGTGAATTCGACGAGATCCGGTTGCCAGAATTCGTGATTTTCACCAACTGTGATTATGTCACGATCGCTTTCAATGGCGAAAAAATTGGAACGTATTTTCCCAATCGGAAACGCTACCCACATCTGCCTCACCCGCCCATCATCCTTCCGGACTTGATCGGCAATCGTCTAGAAGCCAGCACGACCTTTTCAAAGCGGCTGACTCGCCAACTTTTAAGAGCACTGAGGGCCTATTATCGTGATGGCATCCACATGCCAATCGGTGAGAAAATTCGCATTGCCTGGTTGATGCTTTTTAAGGGATTTACCTTCGATAAAGCTTTCCATTTGATTGGAAGATATATTATCAACTGGGGAAAAGATCTAGCGACCTACACCATTCAAGGGTATCG
>JAAYZB010000124.1 GCA_012515085.1 Acholeplasmataceae bacterium | reverse complement strand
GTTCAGAAAACACTAAAAGCATCAGAGCGGACGCTATGAATAAGAGGAGCAGGATCAGTTTCCAAACCAGCCATTTTTTGTAAAGAATTGCCCCTAGGACATAGATGAGTCCCATGGTACCGAGGCCAAGATAGATAAAAAGCTCCATGCCGTCAATCCTTTCGCTGAATTACTTCTTGATGTTGGTCCGAATGTAGATGACCGGATAATAATACGTTAGAAAAATGCCTAAAAACACTAGATTATACCAGACTGACATATATTGTTCGCCACCAATATAGGGCCCGGCCAAAATCAAAAGAAAGATCATTGACCAGACAAACGTCAACCCGTTATTAATGACTTTAAAAAGCGGTGAGTCCGTGTATTCTTGGAGATAATCAAAGCGATGGTAATCGTAGACGATCGGGCGGTTGATGACCCAACTCACAAAAAACATGCCTCCCATCAGCCCAAGTAACAGATTGTCGCTTCGCCAAGCTCGAAAGTCCGCAAGAAAGATCGCAAGCATTAATAGCGTCGTATAGATAACCAACCAGACAATCTCAAACCAGGAGATGACTCGGAATATCCGCGACTTTACAAACATCATGAGAAGTGTGATAACAAGGCAAAAGGGCATTAGCCAGATCAAGTGGATGAAATTGCTGAGAAAAGCGGCAAGGCTGAAAACAAACAGCTCCAAAAACAAAATCTTGACGCCTGCGAATTTCACTTTCAATTTGGGATGGTATCGAGGCTCTTGTTCTTGATAATCATCCAAGTTAAAGACCGACACGACTTCATACAACAATTCCGTACTACCGGTATATTTGAGTCCGTTAGCCTCCAACACATCATTGAACCCAATCTTCTTCAGCAATAAATTGGAAAACTTATCATTGGTAGAATAAAGCGTCAGATCCGGCGCGGCGTACTCGCCGCGATGGATCGTGATATTTTTACCTTTGGTCCGTACAAAATAATCACTCTTGCCAATATGGAAATTGATATGGACTTCCTTTTTTCCAAGCGTCTTTTTGCCATAATTATACCGAAGCATCATCATGATCTCGTCGTTCGTCAAATAATAGAACGTGTCATCGTCTTCTCCATAATACAAGTGTTCTTCAATCTTATCTCCCAAGACGATGCCGGAATGAAATTGCCCGAAAAGTCCCGCTTCCGGGCGAAGCCATGGTCCAACCAGATGAAGGTTGTCAAAAAATAGTAAATGTTCGGACGCTTCGATTGCAATTTGCTCATTGATCGAGAGCCCTTTTCGAACCGACTCATCCGACACCATTGCGAGATGCTGACGCGGTTTGCCCTGGCGGATACCGACAATCGTTTTCTTTAATTTGGGATAATATTGATAGAGATCGCTTAATAACATTTCTTGACTGGCAGGTTGAAGGTCGCTCTCGACATAGTCCAAACACAACCGACCAAACTTTTTCAATCGATTCTCCGGATCGATTGCATCCAGGTTATAGAGGCGCAAAATAGCCGGTTTCTCCGAATAATCGATTGGAAAATAACTGGAAAGTTCCGGAATCCCCAATGATTCTGCGGTTTGATTGATCGCAAGATAGAGCGTGTTGATTCGTTTGGGGTTGCCCAAGTCCGGATAGTACTTCTGAATCTGTTCGATCTCTTCTGTGAAGGTGGGGAAATGTTGGCGATAAAAGGTTAAAGGATTTGCCCGAACGACAAAATGCTTGGCCGCAATTTGTCGGTTTGTCGTATCCACAACATGCGTGATCTTTCCGGATTCATCGTAGACATATTCTTTGATCCGGCGTTTTTGAATGATATCCGGATGAATGATTTTTAGCTTTTCTATCAACAGTTCCCGGATCTGATTCAGAGTCATTTTCAACTGGAAGAATCCTTCTTTCAGTCCCAAGAAAAAGTGACTGAAAAAGTGATAACTGTTCACTTGGTTCGGATCCAATCCATATAAAAGTGGATTATAGAGAAACTCTTGAATGATTTCGGAAGACGCAAAGTATTTCCCTAACAAATCTTTTAAGGGATAGTCGCCCCATTCGATCATTAACGAAGTTAACGTGTACTGCCGGTTCTTCAACATGCTTTCTTGTTGGCTGATATAATTTTGGTAATGCCGAGCCAAATCACGGAAAAACCGTTGGATCGCGTCCCGTTCTTTCGGATAATAACGAATCAGATAGATCCGAAACGGATCAAACTGATTGGGTCGATGTATCGATTCTGCGGCTTTTGACCATACAATATCTTCCGTGACCTGAATTCCTTGGATTTCTTTCTCTATCCCGATCGCCTGAAAATATCGGGTGATCAACCCGCTCGGGGTGAGACCTCCCAGCCAAGCCGATCGATCATATTGAAAATGAAATCGGTTGTTTTCGGGATCGGTGAAATCCACCATTCCCGTTGCTAGATCTTCTTCTTGATTATCCAAGATCACCGCGACATTCCGGAGTTTACGAGCTAGAAAAAGCGCCGTTGTTAAAGAGGCGATATCGCCCCCGATTACTAAGACATCGACCTGTTCCAAGCGGTTCACCTCCCGGATGTGCTCATCGAAAAGATTATATCATACCCGGGGTGAAATTGCCATGAGACAAAAAAGAAAAGTGCCCTTAGGCACTTCACTTGATTTTCAGATATTTTTCAAAGTAAAGATTCAAAGATTCTTTGCTGATATTGTAGTCAATCTGACGATTGATGGTCACGCTGATGTGTCCGGTTTCCTCCGATACCACAATGGTGAAGGCGTCGCTTTGTTCGCTGATCCCGATCGCCGCTCGATGCCGGGTCCCGAAATGGAGTGGCAGATCGGTCCGTTCTGTGGATGGATAGTACGCCTTTGCGCAAAGAATCGAATTGTTCCGAATAATCACCGCCCCGTCATGAAGCGGCGTAGTCGGAATGAAGATCGATGCCAAGAGTTCGCTGGAAACAGGCGCATTGATCATCATCGCTTTGCTGATAAAAGCCGATAGGTTGATGTTCCGTTCCACCGTGATCAAGGCTCCAATCTTCCGGTTGGACAAAAAATCGACCGTTTCCAGCAGTTTAT
>JAAYZB010000123.1 GCA_012515085.1 Acholeplasmataceae bacterium | reverse complement strand
GCTTATTACCGGAATCCTTTGGCAATGGCCGACCATTATCAAAAATATCAAGAGAAATATGCCGATTTGGGCATTGATGGATTCCTGATGCAAACGATTGGAAGCGCACTTTTCTCTTACCGATACCTTGGCGTGAACCACTTCCGAGAGGCAATGATCCAAGAAGTGGTCACCGAGATCCAAGCGCTGGATTCGTACCGACTCGGGATGAAAGAAGTGAACAGCTATTTATGGAAATCGTTGGATCATTACTTTGAAATACCGATTGAATCGAACAAATTTTCTTATATCAGTGATTCGATTCCGTTCATTCAATTGGTCTTGTCAGGCAACACATTGATGACGAGTCCTTATATCAATTTCATCAGTGATGTCGATGTCTTCTTGTTGCGACTGATCGAGTATGGCGTCATGCCGGCGTTTTTGATCACCATGGAACCCACTCATAAACTGCGGTATACGAATTACGAGAATGTGTATACGTCGGAATACGCCTTATGGGAAGAATCGATCGTGGAGAATTACCAAAGAGTCATTCAAGCCTTGTCGTTGACCGAAGGACGAGAAATGACATCGCATTGCTATATTTTGCCTGGCGTTGCCAAAAGTGTTTATGGCTCACATCTGGCAATTATCGTCAATTACACCACCCTTTCAGTCACGCTTCCGGAAGGAGTCGTTGAACCGATGGATTATCTGGTGGTGACCTCATGAAAAAGCTGAGACAATTCTTCGAAAACGGTTGGGAAAAGCTTCGGCAGTCACATCGGAAGTTCCAAGAGAAAATCTGGTTTCCTTTTGAAAAAAAAGTGGGACTTCGCTGTTTGAAAGACAAATTGAGACAGATTCCCAATAAAATCAAACACGCGATCTATGGAATCCTCTTTATTTCACCTTGGCTCATTGGGTTGGGGGTGCTCGGAGTTCCGTTGCTCGTCCGATCGATCCGCATGGCGCTGTCGGATAAATATTATTTCATCACTGGACAAGGGTGGCGGATCATCGGCGAATGGTATCATTTTACCCAGTTCAAACGAATATTCTCGGATGAACCTTGGCATTTGGAACAGATTCTGGCAACGCTTCAGGATATTGCCCTCGTCATCCCCTTGGTCGTGGTGTTCGCCTTGATCCTGGCGATGATGTTGAATCAAAAGATCAAAGGACGAGCAATCTTCCGCACCATCTTTTTCATTCCGGTTATTTTGCTTTCAGGAAATATGGTGTCAAATTTCCAGTCAGGCGGATTATTGACCGTTCCGGCGATTCTTTCGGGACAGATATCTGGGGTGATGACGGAGTTCTTCCCCGAAGTGTTTTCCGAGGTGATCCTTCTCGCCTTCGGCAAGATCGTGCTGATTTTATGGCTTTCCGGCGTACAGATTTTGATTTTCCTCGCAGGATTACAAAAACTTGATCCGGCCCTTTACGAAGCCGCGGAGATCGACGGGGCGTCGATGTGGGAAATGTTTTGGAAGATCACCTTGCCAGCATTGATGCCGCTTATGTATATCAATATTATTTATACCACGGTCATTTATGCCAACCTAAGCAATAATCCCTTGAATGTGATTATTAATGTGACATCGGATGAGTGGGGATCGCTTGGGGGGACCTTGACCGATGAAGTCAATTACGGGCGAGCGTATTCTGCAGCCTTGTCCTGGGTGCTCTTTGCGATTGAACTGGTGGTGATCGGCGGGTATTCGCTGATCGTAAAGCTTGCAAGTAAACGCTATGAATGAGGAGAAGAAGATGACGAGTCGACAAATCATGATCAAGAAAAAGTTGATCGGACGCAAAGGAAACGACGGGCTGTTGTTCAAACTCGTTCTTTACGTGTTGTTGATTGGTATCAGTTTTATCTTCCTCTATCCCCTGCTTTCAATGTTGTCGATGTCGTTCATGTCGCTCGAAGATTTGATTGACTCATCGATTGCTTGGATTCCAAGATCTCTGACAGGGGAGAATTATGCCATCGGCTTTAACCAACTCAACTTCGTCATGGCGCTTTGGACCAGCATCAAAATCGCCTTTTTACCGACGTTGGCATCCCTTGTATCCTCCGCCTTGATAGGGTATGGATTGGCGAAATATCATTTCCCCGGCAAAAGGATCGTGTTAGGGCTGATGCTTGTGTTGTTTTTGGTCCCGACCGTGCTCACCTATATTCCGACCACCGTCATGTATCAGAGTTTGACGATCTTCGGGATTCCGTTAAACCTGATGGGATCGCTTCGAGCTTTCATCATACCGGCTATGGCGGGATTTGGAATCCGCCAAACGGTTTTCATCTTGATCTTTTACCAGTTTTTCCGCATCATCCCTCAAGAGTTGTTTGAAGCGGCGGAAGTCGATGGGTCCGGAGTGATCCGCACATTTCTCTCCATCGCCATTCCATTGGCGATGCCCGCGTTTCTGATTTGCGGACTCTTCGCCTTTGTTTGGTACTGGAATGAAACCTCCTTGGCCAGAGCCTATTTTGGAAATAATTACACAAGCTTGCTGATGGGTTTGGAAGGGTATATCAACACGTATCGTTCTCTTTATTCACAAGGCCAACTCACGATGGAGAGTGCAAGTTCCATTTACAATTTGGGTGTGCAATATGCGATGACGTTGATGTCGATCATCCCCTTGCTCATCATCTATCTCGTCGTTCAAAAAGGATTTGTGGCGGGAATCGACAAATCCGGTATTGCGGGTCAATAAATGGTTTTTTCTAAGCAGAGCTTAGTTAATTTAAATAAAAAATTCTTTAAGGAGGGTATTATGAAAAAAGGCATTTTATTCTTACTGTTCGTCATGGTCGCTATGATCGTTGTCGGCTGTAACGGTGTGTCTTCGACGGTTCCGGTGACTACTGGGCCGACATCGACGACAACGGCACCGACGACGCCACCAACAACAGCACCAACAACGGCGCCGACAACGGCACCGTCGACCGCGTCGACAGGACTACCTACGACTACTCCGACAACTACGGCTCCGACCGATAACGATCCCGTTATTCATGGAGCAATCGACAAAGAAATAGAAAAGGGCAGTGCGTTTATTCCCTTGGCGGGAATTACGGCCACCGACGTTGAAGATGGAGAAATTACTGCCATCAACTATTCGGGCGACGTTAATCCCAATGCGGTAGGCGAATACACGGCGACTTATACCGTCACGGATAGTGATGGCAATGTTGCGACAGTCAGTGTGACGATCACTGTCATTTTCACGGATACGCAACCGCCTCTCTTGACCGGAGTTGGTCCCAAGACCATCTATGTCGGCGAAGTATTTGATCCATTGGCGGGTGTGGCTGCTAATGACGCCGTGGATGGATCGGTGACGGTTGATGTCGCAGGAAGCGTTGATGTTTGGACCGTTGGCGAGTATACACTCACTTATACGGCCGAAGATGACGCCGGTAATGATGTCGAGGCCACAAGGACGATCACAGTCACTTTTGGTGATTTCGTGTTCGGGGATCCAACAACGGTAGCGGACGACCTCTTTACCTTGGCCGCAGGCGTGTCGACGTCACCGGCATTTTCAGGCGGCGTCATCAATGAGAACCTGGCAGATTTCAGTTATGTGAAGGTTGATTTGACCATTTCGGCGGATGTTGCGGGCAATGTGGCGGTCGCACTCGGCACATTACGGTCCAATCTGACCTCGATCGCCGTCACGACCACAGCGGCGACCCACACCTTGTATTTCGTGTTTACGGAACCCTTGGTGGATGCGACGCTGGTGTTGACAGCAGGTGCGGGCATGACGCTTGATTTTTCCGTGAATTTTGCTTTCGCGGAGATCCGGGATTTGATTGCGCCGGTCTTGACCGTTCCTTACAGTGATTTTTCTTATCCGGTCAACTATCCACTCGCGGGACTTGAGACCTTGATTCGCCGCAATGTTCAAGCGGTGGACAACATCGACGGCAACTTGTTTGAAGAACTCGAAATTGATATCTC
>JAAYZB010000122.1 GCA_012515085.1 Acholeplasmataceae bacterium | reverse complement strand
GGAGATCCAAAAAGCAAAATCAATCGGAGATTCTCTTGGAGGCATCGGTGAAGTCGTCGTTTTTGGTCTTGACGCAGGACTGGGCGACCCTTTATTCCAATCGGTGGAAAGTCAAATTTCTCAGGCGATTTTTTCGATTCCCGCAATCAAAGGGATTGCGTTTGGATCCGGATTTTCGTTGGCGGAGATGAGTGGCTTCGAGGCGAATGATCCGTATCAGATGAAAGCTGGGCGCGTCGTGACAACAACCAATCATAACGGCGGTATCTTAGGTGGAATGACAACCGGAATGCCCCTTCAGTATTCGGTGGTCATCAAACCCACCCCCTCCATTTCAATCTTACAAAAGAGTGTTGATCTTAAAAAAATGGTGGATGCTGATCTAGAGATCCGTGGTCGTCACGATCCATGTATTGTTCCCAAGGCGATCCATGTCATCCGGGCCGCGACCCAATTTGTCGTTTTGGATATCTTGAGACAACGTCACGATTGGGATTGGTTCTCTTTGTGATTTACGGATTGCTCGGAAAGTCGCTTTCCCATAGTATTTCTCCTCGCGTCCATCATCTCTTCGGAAACGCCGAGTATCAATTATTTGAAACAGACGATCCTTTTCGTTGGTTGAAGACCCACTCATTTCAAGGAATCAATATCACCATACCTTATAAAACAACGCTTCTCTCGGTATTGGATGACGTCGATTCGATCGTTCAAAAAACCGGCTCGCTCAATTGCATTGTCAATCGGAACGGACGACTTGCAGGCTACAATACCGATGTGGATGGATTCAAACAAACTTTGATACATCATCAAGTGGCTGTCCAAGATAAGATGGTCGTGTTGCTCGGCAACGGCGGAGCCGCCCGAAGCGTCCGACAGTCTTTTTTGGATTTGGGAGCCAAAAAAGTTGTGAAACTCTGTCGCCGAATTCTTGAAAAAGAGGAATATTTACTTAGTGAAGCGGCGTCTTTTCAAGCGGCGGACATCCTTGTGAACACCACGCCGATCGGCATGTATCCGAATAATGACACGGGTCCGCTTCTTTCTTTGGATAATTTCCCTGCCGCAGAAGTGGTGATCGATCTCATCTATAACCCGCTGAAAACATCTTTTTTACAGCGTGCTTCCGAACTTGGAAAAAAAACGATCAACGGCTTGTATCTCTTGGTTGCTCAAGCGAAAAAAGCTCACGAACTCTTTCTGAATACAACCCTTGCCGATGACGATGTGACTCGTGTGTATCAACAGGTGAATCAAGAACTTTCAAATGTCATCTTTGTTGGGCTGCCTTTATCCGGAAAAAGTTTGTATGGGAAAAAATTGGGTGAAATCACTCAACGAACTCTCATCGATACGGATGATCTAATCGAAAATACAACTAAAATGACGATTCCTGAAATTTTTTCTTGCGTTGGAGAAGCGGGTTTTCGCCAGAAGGAATTTGAGGCTGTCAGCTCCTTTTATCAACAACACGGTCTCATCGTTTCTACCGGTGGTGGCGTCATCTTGAACGACGAATTGGTGCGGCGTCTGAAACAAAACGGTGTGATTATCTATCTAGACAAAGATCCACAGGCAATTGCGGCCAGAAAAATCCACAATCGCCCGCTTTTACAAGATGCCACCAATATTTTTCGACTGGCCGACACTCGGAAGCCCCTATATCAGAAGGCTGCGGACATTCAAATCAAAATTCATCCCAATCGTCATGATCAATTATCAGAAATCGAGGAAAAACTAAATGAATATTTTAGTCATTAACGGTCCTAATATCAATTTCATCGGAATTCGAGAACCTCATATCTATGGAGATAAATCATATTCCGATCTCTTGGATTACCTTCAAAAAGAGGCGCAACGATCCGGACACCTTTTGGAAATTTATCAATCCAATCACGAAGGAGCTTTGATTGATTATCTTCAAGCGCATTATACCCGTTTTGAAGGTATTATCATCAATCCTGGCGCTCTGACGCATTATTCTTATTCTCTCTATGATTGTTTGAAATCGTTGTCGCTGCCGGTTGTGGAAGTCCACTTGAGCGATATCCATTCTCGAGAATCTTTTCGAAAACGATCCGTGATCAAACCGGCATGTATCGCTCAAATATCCGGTAAAGGTTTTGCTGGATACAAAGAAGCACTTGTTTTGCTCGCGAAAGGGGTTCAACCACGATGATCATTAAATTTAAACACGATGCACCATTACCAGCCATCGAATCACTTAAACAATATCTGATCAATCAAGGATTCCATATTCACGAAAGTATTGGTGAATCCGTCACCATTATGGGCGTGGTCGGGGATACGACCGCTTTCGATTTTGAACGGTTGTACGCGTATGATGTCGTCGAATCCGTACTACGCGTCCAAGAACCCTTTAAAATGGTCAATCGTAAATTTCATCCCGACAATTCGATCGTTGATGTGGGTGGCGTCGCAATTGGGGGAAACAACATTGTGATTATGGCCGGTCCTTGCGCGGTGGAATCCCCAACACAAATGGAAACGGTCGCGCCGCTTGTCAAAGAGGCGGGCGCAAAGATTCTCCGAGGCGGCGCATTCAAACCCCGAACCAGTCCATATTCGTTCCAAGGAACCGGCAAAAAAGGGTTGGATCTGTTGGCGAGTGTCGGAAAGAAATATGGTCTTCCTGTGGTGAGTGAGATCATGGATATCGAGGAGCTTCCTCATTTTCTGGAAAAAGTGGATTTAATTCAAGTTGGTGCCCGCAACATGCAGAATTTCTCACTTTTGAAGGCGCTTGGAAGAACTCAAAAACCGATTTTGTTGAAACGAGGGATGGCCAACACAATCGATGAGTGGCTGATGTCCGCCGAATATATTGTGGCGGGTGGAAATCCGCATGTGATTTTATGTGAGCGGGGAATTCGAACTTTTGAAACCTCGACTCGTAACACGTTGGACATCAGCGCCATTCCGGTATTGAAAAAACTCAGTCATCTGCCGGTGGTCGTTGATCCCTCACACGCCTCCGGTCGGTGGGAATACATCGACTCCTTGTCACTGGCCGCCATAGCTGCCGGCGCTGATGGTTTAATCATCGAAGTACATCCCTCACCAGAATTGGCG
>JAAYZB010000121.1 GCA_012515085.1 Acholeplasmataceae bacterium | reverse complement strand
TTTCAAAACCGGTTCCGAAAATACCATATAGCAATGAATTGATATATTCGTTATAAACCGTGTAACAATTGGCTAATTCAAGTTCTACTTCTGAATAATCAAAGACGAAGCCCATGATGGGTGAAAATTCCGCATTTTCATTGATTGTCTTTGTATCTTCCCAAACGTTTTCATCCTGATACTCGGTTAAGTAAGAGTTGAATTGGTTGGAAAATTGCCAACCGACATCAGCGAAAGAATAATTTGTATTTTCGACCGCTGTAATATAATTTTCTCTTGTTGCATCCTTCGTGTAGTGATCGCCTTCCAATCCGAAAACAAGCATGTTGTACAGCTCTTTATCCGTGTAAAGCAGATCCAAAAACTCTAAACACTTCTCCGGATTTTTGGAGTTGGTACTGATGGCGTTGATATTCGAACCCGTCCAGTTATTATACATGACTGAATCACTGAAAGGGATACAGAGCATTTCGCGGTTCCCAGAACGCTTGAATTCTTCTGCTTCCGCTCCAGGTTTCCATGTGGACATCATCCAGCTATACGCCAGAGTGTAATCCGCTGCTTCCGTCAACACATCTTCGTTGATATAACCTTTCTCATACCACTCGACAGCTGTCCGGAACAGGTCCCGATAATCGTCAGTCGCAAATTGGTTGACCACGGTGATTCCGTCGGATGGATCATCAGTAACACTGATTGATCCGGGATATTGCATTCCATAAATGTTATCAAATCCCAAACCAATGACAATACCAGCAGGATCAAAAGGCACTAAAATATTATAAGCATCCGGATCGTTTTCCAGCACATAGGCCAAGTACCCTTCAATATCGGTATAATCTTGGACCATGTCTGCTGAAAATCCAGTTTCCAAACAATAGGCGTCCCAAGATTCTTTTTCTACCGTGTAACCTGCGGTCCTTGGCAATACTTGTAAATTGATCACGCCGTACAGGCGCTCATCAATCGTGATCGAATCATAAATCAACGGGTCTATCGCTTGATACAAATTCGGTGCATATTCTGCGACAATGTCGGTAATATCATAATAAGCTTCTTTCGACACGTTGCGGAAATAGTTGTTTGTCCAAGAACTTGTATAGCAGATATCAAAGTAATCCGATGCATTGATAATGATATTCAACCGTTCATCATAACTCCAAGCACTGATCGGATGAAGATTGACCTTTGCGTCAATCTTTTCTATCAGGATTTCATTGATTTCATCCTGAACCTTTGCTAGATCCGTTGGCACGAAGGTGCCACTCATGATGTAATAGTATTCGATTGTAAAAACATCATCTTCTTTGTTATCACAACCCATAAAAGCAAAGACACTTAAAACCATTACTAATGCAAGGCAAAATTTCTTCATGTCATTTATTCCCTCCAATTTTTGATGCAATATCTATATTTTTATGCCGTTATTCTTTGATTGATCCAGCGGTAAGTCCTTTGATGAAATACTTCTGGAAGAACGAGAATACGAAAATCATTGGTCCAGAAGCGACAATTCCCAAAGCAAATAAAATTGTAGTCGTAGGAATATCCGCTGGCGAAGATATCAAACCGCCGCTCGCCGACGCGTTTGATTTGATATAGTTGATGTATTGCGTCATTTGCGTCAACAAAATCTGAATCGGAAATAATTCCGAGTCTTCGATGTAAATGATCGCGGTATATGGATCATTCCAATACATGAGCATACTGAAGAAGGCAATGGCCGCAATTCCCGGAAGAGCGAGTGGAATCCCCACATGGATCAATTGTTGAAATTCACTGGCTCCGTCAATTGCGGCAGATTCATATAATGCTTTGGGGACGGATTGAAAGAAAACTCGCAACAAAACGATATAAGCCGGTGAGGCCAATAAGGGCAATATCAATACCCAGACCGTGTCATAGAGCCCCAAATACCGCTTGATCAAGATATAAGTCGGAATCAAGCCGCCGCTGAACATCACTGTGAAATAAATCAGAAAAGTCAATTTCGATCCAAACGTAAATTCGCGTTTTGAAATGGCAAAAGCAAAGGGTACCATGATGACTAAATTGAGAACGGTTCCGATAACCGTGACAAAAATTGCCACGCCGTACGCTCGAGTTATCTTTGAGAAAAAAGCAAATATCACCTTATAGGCTGTTAAGGAAAAAACTTGAGGAACGAGCCGAACGCCATTAGAAACGACTGAAGCATTGTCGGAGAACGATCCGGAGATGACAACCACAAAAGGAACAACACAGAAAAGCGTGAATATCAGTAGGGGGATATATATCGGTGTGTTACCGACAAATTTTTTCAGTTTAATTTTCGTCATTTTTCTCCCCCCCTAAAATAATGCTGCAGAAGGTTCGACTTTTTTAATGATTTTATTGGCAAGAAGTGTCAACCCTAAGCCAACAACGCCTTGAACCAATCCAACAGCGGTACCAACTTTGAATTCTCCACTTTTTCTCAAAATCCGCCAAATGTAAGTGTCGATGACATCCGTTGTTGGATACAAGTTGGCGATATCCTGCGTGGCGTAGAAAAACAATCCCAGATCACTTCTCAATATGTTGGCACCGGACATGATTCCCGTGATTATGATCATCCTTTTTAAGTAAGGAATGCTGATATACAGCATTTTTTGCCAACGAGAAGCCCCGTCGATCTCAGCAGCTTCATAAATGCTTTTATCACAACTGATCAAAGTTGCATAAAAAATAATGGCACTGACACCGGCGCTTTTCCACAAATAGACCAGCACAATAATGAGTCGCCAATATCCGGGTGTCGTATAAAAGCTGATTTTAGTTCCAGTAATGGAATAGATAAAATTCGTTAATAAACCGGTTGAGTCCAGTAGCGATTGTAAAATGACCGATACTAAAATCCAACTGATAAAATAGGGTAAAAAAAACGACGTTTGGACGACTTTTAAGGCGACTTTATTGTTGATTTCAAACAAGAGCAATGCCAAGGTAACCGAGACAATGGTTCCCAGTATGATGAACAGAACATTATAAAAGATCGTATTGGAAAATATCCTTTGTGCATCGATTGATTGAAATAAATAGCGAAAATTATCCAGGCCAACAAATTCACTTCCAAAAACACCACGACTGGGTTTATAATCCACAAACGCCATATAAATCCCAACCATTGGAATGTATGCGAAAATCAAGGTCTTAATGGTCGTTGGAAGACACAACAGAAAAAGTTCTCGATCTTGTTTTCGTTGGTGTTTTGTTCGCTTTTTCATGATCGCTCCCCAAAAAAAAATCGAAAGTAAAATATGTTTTGTATACGCGAACCGATTCGCGATGTATGCACTTACATTTTAACTTCTCTTTTTCTAAAAGTCAACACAATCTGTTAAAAATAATATCGCATTGACGTTCACTGACGTTTAGAACCGAGTATAAATAGATCGTTGTTCTCTGGTTTTTACGACTTCCCTTTGACGGATACCCTCTCGCATGATACAATAAAATCAACCGAAAACTGGAGGCGTATGAATGGCTATTACGATATATGATGTGGCCAAATTGGCCAAAGTCGCTCCTTCCACCGTCAGCAAATATATCAACCACGGTGTTCTTCGCAAAGAGGTGCGCAAGCGGGTTGAATCCGCCATCAATGAATTGAATTACTCTCCTAATATGCTGGCCAGAGGCTTGAAAGTTGCCAAATCCTATTCGGTCGGTATCATCATACCGACGTTGGATTCTTCTTTCTCCGCTCAGATCATCTCCGCAATCGAAACGGCTTTGTATAATTATGGATATGGTGTATTGGTGTGCGATTGCGAAGGGCTTCGTTCCATAGAAATCGAACGACTCCACTTTCTAAATAACAAAGTGGTTGATTCCTTCATCATCCTTCCGAGCGGCATTAATAGCTCTGATCTTCAAGATATCGCGAAACCGGTTGTTTTATTCGATAAACCCATTAAAGACTATTCAGCAGACCTGGTTTATGTCGACAATTTCAAGGCGGGATACCAAGGCACGAAAGTCGCTATTGATAAAGGCCATACCGATATCGCCATTATTGCCGGCGGTAAAAATGTCTACACCTCCGATGAACGGATCCGTGGCTATCTTTCCGCTTTGAAGGATCATCAAGTCGAGGTAAAGGATGAAAATATCATCCACACGGATTTTACCCTGGAAGATTCTTACCACAAAGTGATGGATTTGCTATCGCGTAAGAACCTGCCCACTTGTATCTTTGCCATTAATGCCGATACTACATCTGCCTCCTTGATGGCCATCAATAAAATGAAAATTGATATGCCCGAACAAATATCCATGGTTGGATTTGACAATCTCACCATTTCCCAGATTGCCAATCCTTCTTTGACCATTGTCTATCAGCCCTTAAAGGAAATTGGTTATGAGATTGCCAAAATCGTGATCAAACGTCTTCAAGGAGATCCGTCCCCAAAAACCGAGAAAATGTTGGATTGCATTTTGGTAGAAGGCAACTCCGTCAAAGAATGCTCTCGACAATGATCTTATTTTGATTGATAAAAACCTTTAACTCTTCCGATAAAAAAGCACCCACTACTATTGACGCTATGAAACGAGTCAATAGGCGATGGGTGCTTTTCATTTGTGTGTCATCAACGTTTGAATTCGTTTTTGTGTTCGATTCCAAAAAAATCATGTAGCAAACAATATTTTTGGTATAGCGTATCATAAATTTCTTTTGTCTTCGGATCGGGTTGGTAGGCTGTCTCACGGATCCCCCCAAGACGACATGCGGTTGCTTCAATCGAATCAAAACCTCCGTTGGCTTTCCCAGCTGCCAAAGCACCAAACATGGCACTTCCTAGTGCAACTGCTTGAGCCGATTTGCCCACAAATATTTCTTTACCGGTGATATCGGCATAAATTTGCATCAAAACCGGATTTTTATCGGCAATTCCACCGGTTGCGACCAATTTTTGGACGGCAACACCGCTTGATTCAAATGTCTCTATGATCTTTCTCGTTCCAAACGCCGTCGCTTCAATCAGAGATTGGTAAATATCCTCTGCTTTCGTGGCTAACGTAAAGCCGGCAATCAGCCCCGTCAATGACGAATCCACCAACACGCTTCGGACACCGTTAAACCAATCCAGTGCGATCAATTGGTTTTCCGTCAAAGGTTTTTGTTGCATTTTGTCCGTCAATAATTCTTGGATCGAGATTCCTTTTTCCTTGGCTTCTTGATGATATTCGGGCGGTGTGATTCGCTCGGCGACCCACTGAAAATGATCGCCGACACAAGCTTGACCGGCTTCGTATCCGATATATCCTTCCAAAATTCCATCTTTGACAATACCGCTGATTCCCTCGACAAGAATTTCCTTTTCTCCCAAAATCAAGTGGCAGGTGCTGGTCCCCATGATCATTAACATCGTCCCTGGTTTTGTGATACCACAAGCGGGCATGGCGACATGGGCATCAATCGATGCGACAGCCACTGGCGTACCCTCCTCAAGACCAAATTGATCGGAAGCGGCTTTCGTCACCTTTCCGGCAAAAGATCCCGTAGGATAAACTGGACCCAATTTGCTGGGTAAGCGATCCAACTCCGGATTCAATTCATGAAGAAATTCAGAGTTGTAATATCCCGTATTGGCAACATATCCCGCCTTATAACCTGCGGCGCAACTGTTGCGTTTCCATTCTCCCGTCAAGATAAAAACAATCCAGTCTCCCGCTTCCACCAAGTAATCTGCAGCTTGATAAATTTCGGGATCCTTTTCGATCAATTCCAAAGCCTTGGGTAAGAGCCATTCCGAGGAAATGATTCCTCCATAGCGTTTCAAGAAAGGCTCTTGCCTGCTTCTTGCCATGGCATTGATCTGATCCGCTTGGGGTTGAGCCGCATGGTGTTTCCATAATTTCACATACGCGTGGGGATTGTCTTTATATTGTTCATCAACACATAACGGGATTCCTGTTTTGGTTACCGGCAAGAGTGTACACGCGGTAAAGTCAATTCCAACACCTTTGATTCGTTGAGCTTTAATGCCCGCTTTTCGTATGACATCCTTAATGACAAACGCCAGCGAATCTATATAATCTTCTGGGTGTTGAAGCGCAAAATCTTGTGGGAGTTTCTTCCCGTTTGGCAGCTGGTCGTCCATGACAGCGTGGGGATAGTTGCGCACGGATACGGCACACTCTTGTCCATTCGCCAAATTGACCAATAGCGCACGAACACTGAGCGTGCCAAAATCCAGGCCAAGCGAATAGCGGTCTTTATTTGAAGAGTGGTCCATAATATTTCGTAGCCCGATAATCTGCCGACTCCAGATTTTCGGTGCCAAATCCTCCGAATGAATGTGGTCTGAAGATGAGTTGATCATCCACATTATGCAACGCCACCGGAATTCGTAACATACTGGAAAGGGTAATTAGATCCTTGCCAATATGGCCATAGACGAATGCCCCATGATTAGCTCCCCACTGGGACATAAAGGAGTGAACATCGCGGAATCCGTTCTTATCTTTCAAGTTTGGGACAAAGAATGTGGTCGGCCAAGTGTAGTCGGTCAATTTCCAAATCGTATCGGCGACATTTTCGGGAACGACACAAGAATAGCCTTCGGCGACTTGCAGCGTCGGCCCGACTCCGTCTACAATATTGACGCGAATCAAGGTCAAAGGCATTTCATAATTAGTGATGAAACGGGATGAAAAACCACCACCGCGGAAATAATCCCGGTCAGCTGGACAAAATTCTGTCATTTCCAGCATTTTCTTTTGTTCGGCTTCGGTCGTTTTCCACCATGGTTTGATACAATGCTCATTCTGTTCATTTTGGGCAACCCCGATGCCGTCCAAAGCGGCGCTACCGCTATTGATCAGATGAATGAATCCGTCTTTGGCTTTTCCTTCGGGAACCCAGCCCGTAAAACGTTCAATGCTCTTTGGACTCCAATAGGTCCGAACGTCCGCAAATACGGCGGGTTGTCCGGTTACCGCTTGACCGAAATACATGGCGGTCGCATTTAACCCGTCGTTTTCCGTGGCGATGATCAATGGTTGTCTCTTGCCATTCCAGTCGAAGCTGGAATTCAGAATTGCTTCAGAGAAATCTCCGTTTGGTAGAAAGTCAGTCCATTGCCTTTGTCCTTGGAAACCACCGAAAAGACCGTGATGCCCACGCGCTTCTTCTTCTCTGCCGATTTTCTTAAGTTTGGGATTTCCCTGGATGATATCGCGAATAATCAACGTCATTTTCACGGTATATTCCCAATCTTTGTCCAGCTCTTCTCGCGTTTTTAATTGTTGATTTTTATCAAAACCTTCCTTGCAATTATTCTTGACCCAATCCAGGGCTTTGTCATATTCGTCGTGATCGTAGATTTCAAGCTGCACACGGCGATTGATCTCGCTCATATCTACGAATTCTGGTCTGATTCCCAGATATTCTTGGAAAAAGTGATGATCGCAATAAGACCCCATGATGCCCATGGAGACAGCGCCGATATTGACGTATGAACGGTTTTTCATTTGCCCCACAGCGATAGCCGCTTGGGCAAATTGAACGATCTTGGTTTTTACGTCTTCCGGTACTTCTGAATCATCTGGGTTTTGAACATCCTCACCATAGATCGAGAATGCGGGATATCCTTTTTGGGCATGCGCTGCCATGACAGCTGCTAAATAGACCGCTCCCGGTCGATTGGGGTTATTGAGTCCCCAGACCGCCTTGATGGTCATGGGGTTGGTATCCATGGTTTCTGTCCCATAGCACCAACACGAGGTGACAGACAATGTTGCGGTCACATTCTCTTTGGAAAACTGCTCTTCAACTTGGCTGGCTTCCGAAAATCCCCCGATTGTCGTTTCGCCGATGACACATTCAACAGCTGTGCCATCTAAATAAAAACAATTTTCTTCGATGATTCGTTTGGCTTTTTGCGCCATGTCGGCACATACCGATTCTAGGCTTTCTCGAATGCCTCCGCGTCTGCCGTCAATGATTGCTCTGATACCAATTCTTGGTTTCAACATAATCCTCTCCTAATATATACATGTAAGACAATTTACATGTTATTTTTTTGTTTTAAAGTAATTGTCTACTATAATAAACTTATGATGATATCACAGACTAGTTTACCTTCTCCTTACAGCTTTTTGACTGGT
>JAAYZB010000120.1 GCA_012515085.1 Acholeplasmataceae bacterium | reverse complement strand
TGCCCAGTACCAATATGCAAAAGAACATTATGAGGTTCTAAAACCCTATCTTGACCAAAAGGTCAACATTCTCGATCCGACATTCTATACCGCTTTGGAAAGTCTAAACAAACGCTATCAGTACAAACTGAAAATGGCGGAAATCGAGTTGGATGACGCATCCAGTCAATTGATTGAGGAATACTTAGCGGTTTATTTCTCCCACGTTCCGGAGGTTGATCGCCCAGGATATATCGCTCTTGCGATCCAACTCAACGATTCAAGGCAAGCCGCAAGAGATAAATATGCAATGAAAATGCAAAATCTGGAAAATGCCTATCAAGCCGAGCTTCACGATTTTTCAGAAGAAGTCGAGCGGATGAATCAATCGATTCTTGAAAAGAAAAAAGCGGTCTTACTCCAACGCGATTCCGTGATGCAGACCATTCATTTGGAGTTAGAATCTGTCGATAACGAAGTGCTTCTTGAGCAAAATGCCCATCAGGTAGCACATCAGAAACAAATCCGCGCTCTCACTGACGAATATCAAAGTACGCTGACCTCAAACCGCGTCTTACGAGAATCCTTGCGATCAGATTTTGCCAAAGTTGTTTCATCTTATGAACCATATATTCGCCTCGCGAAGAAAAATCGCGATATTCAGGATATTTTTCGAGAGGTCAATCGTCTTTCAAAACGCCGGGCAAAAAAAGATCGAAATGCGCTCATAGCCAAATATCGAAAAGAACCCTATATAAAATGAACGCCTAAGCGAGATAATCGCCTAGGCGTTTTTTTAATGAAGATCCAGCAGTCTGCTTTGACCAATCTTTGGCAATTGTACATGAAAATTATCAGCGATGGTAGCACCAATGTCAGCAAATGTCTCCCCATCGGGTAGCATGCCTCCGCGAAGTTCTTTTCCATAGATGAAAAGCGGAACATATTCTCTTGTATGGTCGGTTCCGTGATGAGTGGGATCATTTCCATGGTCGGCAGTGATCATCAAACAATCATCGGAACGCATCCTTTTTAGAAACTCTCCTATGTCTTGGTCAAACTCCTGTAGAGCGTTTCGATAGCCAAGCGAATCCCGCCGATGACCATACAGCGCATCAAAATCCACAAGGTTCACAAATGCTAAGCCAGTGAAGTCCCCTTCTGCCAAAGCCATCGTTTTAATCATTCCATCATGATTGGAGATAATTCCGTGATGATCGGTGATACCGGAACGATTGAAAATATCCCGAATTTTCCCTACGGAAATCACATCATAATGTGATTCTTTCAAGAAATTCAACACCGTGTCTTCTGTGGGACTCAACGCATAGTCATGACGGTTGGTCGTCCGTTTAAAACCCGTTTGAGGATTTCCCAGAAACGGTCTGGCAATGATTCTGCCAACTCTCCACTCATCCTTTAAAGTAATCTCGCGGGTCTTTTGACAGATTTGATATAACTCCTCTAGCGGGATCACTTCCTCATGAGCAGCGATTTGTAATACCGAATCGGCACTCGTGTAGACAATCAGTTCGCCGGTTTCCATTTGGCGTGGGCCCAATTCATCGATGATCTCAGTTCCGGATGCGGCCTTGTTTCCAATAATCTTTCGACCTGATGCTTCGACGATCATCTCGAGCAATTCATCCGGAAACCCTCTGAGTGTAAACGTTTTGAACGGCGAAGTGGTCCGTATACCCATGATTTCCCAGTGCCCGGTCATGGTGTCTTTTCCGTTGCTGATTTCACCCAGTTTCAACGCGTATGCACGGGGTTCTTTCACTGGTGGAACCCCTAAGATTGAGGTGAGGTTGCCATAGCCAAACGATCCTAAGACCGGAAGCGTGATTCCGCCAGCGGCCTTGGCTAGATTGGCGATGGTATTGGCACCGATATCGTTAAAATCCTGGGCATCGGGCAATTCGCCAACTCCCACCGAATCCATGACAATCAAAAAAAACCGTTTATATCTCATAAAGATGTTCCCTTCCGATTTGCCCGAGGATGGGCTGACTCATAAGCGTCTTGTAACCGCGCTTTGCTGATATGCGTATAATGCTCTGTTGTCAACACATCTTCGTGCCCGAGCAACTCTTGAACGGATCGAAGATCCGCACCGTTTTCTAATAGATGAGTCGCAAAGGTGTGTCTCAATGTATGGGGAGAGATTGGTTTTTCGATGCCAGCAATTTTCGCTAAATGCCGGATGATCTTGTAAAACCCAATCCGGCTGATCTTCTTCCCTTCCCGATTCAAAAACAAAGTTTCCTTGTCTAATGGTTTCAAGGCTTGTCGATAATCCGCTAAATAATTCTTTAAAGCCAGGATACTTTCTTCACCCAGTGGCAGCAAGCGCTCCTTGTTGCCTTTGCCGGTCACTTTGATCAAGGCATTATTCAAATGCAAATCGGCAATTTTCAAATCCACTAATTCAGAAACTCTCAATCCGGCGCCATAAGCAAGTTCCAGCATTGCTCGGTTCCGAAAGTCCATTGGTTTTTGCCGTCCGATAGACACCGATAACAGTCGATCCACTTCTTCATGATTCAAAACCACCGGTAAGATTCTCGGTGTTTTTGGTTTGGGAATCTCCATGATCAAATTTTCGGAGACCACCTTTTCAAGTAACAGGTATTGATGAAAAGATCGAATTGAGGACAATTTTCGAGAAATGCTCTTCGATACCATATTCTTTCGTTTTAAATGGGACAGGTAGTTGAGCACATGAGTTTTTTCCACTTGATCCATCCGGCTCAAATGATAATTGTCATCCAAGAACGTCAAATAATCGGAAATATCATTTCCATACGACTGAATGGTATTTTTGCTCAATCCTTTGGTCACTCTTAAGTAATAGAGGTATTCATTCAATAACGATTTTAACATCATGACTTGTCTCCCTAGAAAAGTGTGACAAAGACCTGATTGGCTAAATCGAGTCCTTGTTTCGTCAACTGCAACTGGCGACCTTTCTTTTCAAGCAGGCCGGTAGCCAAATGGTGTTTCAACTCAGGAAACCGTTGAAAAATTGGTTGCCCAAATAATGTTTCAAACCGATCCACATCGATGCCGGCAGTTTTTCTCAGCCCTAACATCACAAATTCTATTTCCGGTTCATAAGGTTCTTCATGAGCGAAACCCAATCCGATTTCATCGATGGCTGCTATATATGATGAAAAGGTAGTGTGATTAACAAGTCGTTTCCTTTGGTATTGTGAATGACTGCCCATGCCTATTCCCAAATATTCTTCCAAATTCCAAACCAGTAGGTTATGTTTCGATTCATAACCGGGAAGGGCATAGTTGCTGATCTCATACCGATGATATCCCGCTTCCAATAAAGTCGATTCGATCAAATCCGACATTTCCAATTCCAGTTCGTCATCCAAAAACTCAAATTGCTGATTTTGGTACGCATGATAGAGAATTGTCTTTTCTTCTAAGATCAGATTATAAGCAGAGATATGCTGCGGGTGACAACCAAGCACTTGGTTCAAGTCCATTTTAAGGTCTTGAATCGATTGACCCGGTATCGCGTAGATAAGATCGATATTGATGTTTTTAATCCCGCTTGCCCGTAGTTCTTGGATTGCTCGACCGATGTCATCCGGTCGATGAGTTCTCCCTAGAAAAGTGAGCAAATGCGGAGAAAATGTCTGAACTCCCAAGCTGACACGGTTGATGCCGTGCTGAACAAACATCGCTCCCAAAGTCTTTGTAATGTCATTGGGATTGGCCTCAATCGTATATTCTTCTAAAAGCGACAAATTCAGGCGATGCGAAATCGCCTCGAACAAACGAGCCAAGAGCGATTGATCCAGCAAAGTCGGCGTGCCACCGCCGAAATAGATCGTCTTCAGATTCGTTAGCAAGGGAATGTTGCTTTCCAATTCACGAATCAAATGCTCGACATAGATCGAGGGCATTCCTTTTTGAGGGACCATTTTGACAAAGTCACAGTAACGACAAATCTGATGACAAAATGGAATGTGGATGTATAGACCTTCAATCATGCCTCTCACCAAGAATATGTTATCATACGTTCACACTATTGTACATAATACTGCCTGAAAGAAAACAGAATACCGCTTTGATATTCTGATCCTCTGTTATTCATTATCAAGCGAGAGTACGGACATGAACGCTGCTTGCGGGATTTCAACTGATCCCACAGACTTCATACGCTTTTTACCTTGTTTTTGTTTTTCCAGCAGTTTTTTCTTACGGGATACATCGCCGCCATAACATTTGGCTAACACATCTTTCCGGAGGGCTTTGATATTGGTGCGAGCGATCACTTTGGATCCAATTGCTGCTTGAACCGGAATTTCAAACAACTGACGCGGTATCAATAGTTTTAATTTTTGACAGACTTTCGTGGAGCGTTCAAAAGCAAAATCTTGATGAAGGATCATCGCCAACGCATCGACTGGCTCACCATTCAGCAAGATATCGACTTTGACGAGTTTTCCCGGTCGATATCCTAAGGGTTCATAATCCAAGGAAGCATACCCTTTGGTGCTGGATTTCAATCGATTAAAAAAGTCAAAAATAATTTCGGATAAAGGCATTTCATAGCTGATTTCGACGCGGATGTCACTTACATATTGCATATTTTTAAAGACTCCACGTCTCTTTTGACAAAGTTCCATAATATTTCCGACATACTCATTCGGAGCGATGATAGTTGCTTTGACAAAGGGTTCTTCAATCGTTTTGATTTGTCCCACTGGGGGCATCAACGCCGGATTATCGATTTCAATTGTTTGTCCATTGGTAAGAAGCACCCGATAATTCACGCTGGGAGCCGTCGCAATCACGTTTTGATTGAACTCTCGTTCAATCCGTTCTTGGAAAATCTCCATGTGCAACATTCCCAAAAACCCAATTCGAAACCCAAATCCTAAAGCTTCCGATGTTTCCGGATCATAAATCAGCGACGCATCACTTAATTTCAATTTTTCAAGCGATTCTTTTAGATTTATATAATCATCCGCATCAACCGGATACACTCCGGAATAAACCATCGGTGTCAGTTTGCGGTAACCCGGTAGCGGTGTTTTTGCTGGGTTTGAAGCAATCGTGATCGTATCACCCACGTGAACTTTCTCGATGTTTTTGATCGTCGCCGCTAACCAGCCGACATCCCCAGCAGCCAAATAAGGTCTCGCCTCTTCTTTGGGAGTGTAGACTCCGATTTCAGTCACTTCAAATACGGCTCCTGTGGCCATCATTTTGATCGCATCTCCCACACGGATAATGCCGTTTTTAACCCTGACTAACGGAATCACTCCCCGGTAAGTGTCATAATACGAATCAAAGATCAACGCTTGAAGCGAAAGCGAGGGATCCCCTTCGGGGAAGGGAATTTCGGTCACAATCGTTTCTAAAATATCTTCAATCCCGATGCCTTCTTTGGCTGAGGCAAAAATGGTATGGGTGGTATCAATTCCGATAATATCGTTGATTTCCTGTTTTACCATATCCGGCATCGCGCTCGGTAAATCAATTTTATTGATCACAGGAATAATTGCTAAGTCGTTATCAAATGCCAAATAGACATTTGCCAAAGTCTGGGCTTCGATTCCTTGCGAGGCATCGACGACGAGAACGGCCCCTTCACAAGCGGCCAGTGACCGTGAAACCTCGTAAGAAAAGTCAACATGTCCCGGTGTATCGATCAAATGGAATAAGTATTCCTCGCCATTTTTGGCTTTATAGGTCAATTCTACCGAATTAAGTTTGATGGTGATTCCCCGTTCGCGTTCCAAATCCATGGAATCCAGCAATTGTTTTTTCATGTCTCTCATTGGAACGGTCTGTGTGATTTCCAATATTCGATCTGCCAATGTCGATTTGCCGTGATCGATATGAGCGATAATCGAAAAATTGCGAATTTTCCGTTGACGAACTCGATATTGTTCAAATATATCGCTCATGAACAATCACTCCTTTTGTCCTCATTTTACACTAGAAAAGGGCGGCATTCAACTCATTTTTTTTGAAAGAAAAAAGCATATGTCATTGATATGCTTTTTTAAGATCAAACCATCTGTAAGCCATGTTCTGTTCTCCCGAAGGAGTGGCAATCATTTATCTCCGGATTTCTCCGTCAGCTGGTTCGGTTGAATTACCGACCTGCCGTGCCCCTACCAAAATTTGGGTTTCTAGCTTGTGGGGTTTACCCTCGTTTCATCTTTGGTTATTCACCAAAGCTCGTCTCTGTGGCACTTTATGGATACTTTGGCCTTTGACATCCATTTCTCCGCCGTCACCTGTAAGGTGCCTAGACTTATTGGTTTGTCTAGCGCAAACACTACAGACATCTCAGTCTGTGCTAGCATGGACTTTCCTAACACCCGAAGGCGCTCGATTGCCCGATGGTTTGATAATATTATTATATCATATTTCTTATTGTTTCAGTGATTCAAGAATTGCTTTTCGGGATAAATCGACACGTCCTTTATCATCGATCCCAATGACCTTAACGGTGATGACATCTCCGAGTTTCACAACGTCTTCGACGCGATTGACCCGTTCCTTGGCCAACTTGGAGATATGGACCAATCCGTCTTGACCCGGCCATAATTCCACAAAACAACCAAATTTTTCAATCCGCGTGACGGTTCCCTGATAAATTTCTCCCACTTCAACTTCGCGGATGATGTTTTCTATCAATTTCACTGCTTTATCAATAAAGAAGGAATCCTGATGCATGATCGTAACGCGTCCATCTTGTTCAATATCGATTTTGACTTCGTTGCATTGTTCAATGATTGAACTGATGGTTTTGCCACCACTGCCAATAATTTCCCGGATCTTGTCAATTGGAACCGTCATTATTTTGACTTTAGGAGCATATTTTGATAACTCGGTTCTGGGTTTGGCGATGGTCGCATCCATGACATCTAAGATTTCCAATCTCGCCTTCTTGGCTTGAGCTAGGGCTTCACGGAATATATCTTTGGTAATTCCTTGAATTTTGATATCCATCTGCAAGGAGCAAATTCCGTTTCTAGTCCCGGATACTTTGAAATCCATGTCGCCAAAGTGATCTTCCAAGCCTTGAATGTCGGTTAGAATCGTATAATTCTCGCCTTTTTTAATCAAGCCCATAGCGATGCCCGCAACGGGTGATTTGATGGGGACCCCGGCGGCCATCAAGGCCAAACTACCGGCGCAAATGGTCGCTTGTGATGAGGATCCGTTTGATTCTAATATTTCCGAAACGACACGAATGGTATAGGGGAATTCATCTTCCGTCGGAATGACTTGAAGTAATGCCCGTTCTCCTAAGGCACCATGCCCAATTTCACGTCTTCCAGGACTGCCATATCGACCCGTCGATCCCACAGAAAACTGCGGAAAATTATAATGGAGCATAAAGCGCTTGCCTTCTTCAATAGAGACTCCGTCAATGATCTGGGCTTCGCCCAAAGCACCCAAGGTGACCGTCGCAAGCGCTTGAGTTTGCCCTCTGGAAAACAACGAAGACCCATGCGTGCG
>JAAYZB010000119.1 GCA_012515085.1 Acholeplasmataceae bacterium | reverse complement strand
TATCGATCGACAACGAATATATTGAATGCGGCAAACTCTGTGATCAGCCACAACCAACACCGAATCCCGAAAGAGCTCTATAGCGAATTGGGTCATGGGGAAAAAGTGATCCATTTTCGCGCTCAAACCGATGAAGAAGAAGCTTATTACATTTATAACAAGATCAAGACTTTAGTCAAAGAAGGGTATCTGTATTCGGATTTTGCGGTCTTGTATCGCAATCACGCCATGAGCCGACGGTTTGAGGATTTGTTTCTCCGATACAACATCCCGCATAAAGTGATTGGGAACGTCTCCTTTTACAAGCGCAAAGAAATCAAAGATGCGATCGCCTATTTGCGCTTGTTGGTGGACTTGGGAGACGATTATGCGTTTTCTCGAATCTATAACGAACCAAAAAGAGGCATTGGCAATGCCAGTTTCGACCGGCTGAAAAATTATGCCCTCAAGAACGATCTGAAACTGATGGATGCGATCGGCGACGAAATCCCTGGTGTGAGTTCTCGGGTGTTTGAACGTTTGGTGAGTCTGAAACAAACCTTGATCGAGCTTCAAAGAGAAATAGAAAAAGTCAATTTGCTCATCACATATGACACATTGCTTGAAAAGACAGGGTATTTGGAGATGCTTCGAGCGGAGGATTTGTCCGCGGAGCGCAAACTAGAAGCAGAACGGCGAATTGACAACCTTCAGGAGTTCAAAACCGTGTTGCTCGAAAAGATTAAAGAATATGATCCAGGAATCTCCAACCAAGAAAAACTTGTCAACATTTTAACGGAATTGGCTCTTCGCGAGGAATCGGAAGAACTTTTGGAACAAGACGAGTTCATCAGCCTGATGACGACCCACTCGGTCAAAGGGTTGGAATTTCGCGTGGTCTTTATCACTTGTCTGGAACAGACGTTGTTCCCATCCAGTCAAAGTTTGTTTGAACTTATGGATGTGGAAGAGGAACGGAGACTCTTTTATGTCGGGTTGACTCGAGCGAAAGAAATCGCTGTTCTCACCAGCGCCCGGCAACGTTATATGTATGGGCGTCTTATGGAAAACCAAGATTCGCAGTTTTTATCGGAAATCGCGGAAGAGTATCTGGAGCGAGGCGGACTCGCCAAGCCAAAAGATCCCGTTGTCGAACGTCCGAAAAAAAGAGCCTATCCGCCTTTTGAATTCACAGTAAAAGAAGGATACCGCCCCTCCGGTGTACACTTGACGATTGGAGATAAAATCGACCATACCTTGTTTGGAGCAGGGGTGGTCGTGGCGTTGAACGATGACAAGGCCACCATTGCTTTCCAACAAAATGTCGGTATCAAAGTGCTGATGAAAGATCATCCGAGCATCAAAAAGCGAGGTGACAACCATGAATCCCAAAACGAAGATTGAGGAACTGAAACAATTGATCGAACGCTACAACTATGAATACCATGTGCTGGACAATCCAACGATCAGTGATCAAGAATACGATCAATTGATGCTCAAACTCAATCGGTTGGAAACCGAATATCCCGAACTCAAAACACCGGATTCGCCCACAAATCGCATCGGCGGTATGGCGCTTGACAAATTTGTGAAAGTGACCCACGACCAGCCGATGCTATCGCTGGGAAATGCGTTTTCAGCCGAGGAACTCATCGACTTCGACCGAAAGATCCAATCGGAAGTGTCTGATTATAGCTATACCGTCGAACTTAAAATTGACGGATTGTCCGTCTCGATCAAATATCGAAACGGGTTATTGATTCAAGGTGCCACTCGGGGAGATGGTGTTGTCGGTGAAGACATCACCGAAAATATCAAAACCATTTCCGCTATTCCTTTAAAAATCCCCATCCTCGAGCCGCTTGAGGTTCGAGGCGAGATTTACATGCCGAAAAAAGCCTTTAACGAATTGAATGAACAAAAAGCTGCCAAAGGCGAGGCGCTGTTCAAAAACCCACGGAACGCCGCTGCCGGTAGTATTCGCCAACTCGATCCCCAACTCGTACGAAAACGGAGATTGTCGGTGTTCGTCTATTATTTGATGAACCGGGAAATGACCGAAAGCCATTATGAGGCGTTAAAACGCTTGGAATCATGGGGTTTTAAGATCAATCCGTATACCAAACAGTGTCCATCCATTGAGCAGGTCATTCAGTATATTGACGAAATCAGCACCATTCGGAAAGAGCTTCCGTATGATATCGATGGCATCGTCATCAAAGTGGACGAGATCGGTTTATACAAAAAAATCGGAGCGACGGTCAAATTTCCCAAATGGGCAATTGCGTATAAATTCCCGGCTGAAGAAGTAGAAACTGTTTTAAACGATATCACATTCCAAGTCGGACGAACCGGTGTGGTCAAACCCGTCGCGGAGTTGGAGCCGGTCATGGTGTCCGGGTCGCTTGTCTCAAGAGCCACCTTGCATAACGAGGATTTTTGTTTGGAAAAAGACATTCATATCGGCGACCATGTGCTGATCCGCAAAGCCGGAGAGATCATCCCGGAGGTTTTGCGGGTGTTAAAGGAAAAACGTCTTGGTAACGAAGTGAAGTTTCAAATGGCGTCTCATTGCCCGAAATGCGCAACAAAACTTATCCGCAAGGAAGCCGAAGCGGACCATTATTGTCCAAATCCCGAGTGTGAAGCGCGCCATATTGAAGGATTGATCCATTTCGCTTCACGCGATGCGTATAATATTGAAGGATTGGGAGAAGCGATTCTCACCGATCTCTTCAACGATGGCATCGTCAAAAATATCGTGGATATCTTTTTGTTGAAGGAACACTATGATGAATTGATCGAGCGAGAAGGATTTGGAAAAAAGAGCATTGACAATTTGGTGGCGGCCATTGAGGCGAGCAAAAAGAACCCCCTTGACAAGTGGTTGTTTGGCTTGGGAATCCGCCATGTCGGAAGCAAGATCGCTCGAGTGATCACGGATGAATATCCCACTATCGATCAAGTGATGGCAGCTTCTGAAGCCGAACTTTTAAGGATATCCGACGTGGGAGTGGTAATTGCAAAAAGTATAACGGATTATTTTCGAGATCTCCATAATCGTGAACAAATCGATCAGTTAAAAAAACTCGGTCTCAATCAGAGAGCAAGTGAAAGAGCCCCAAAAGGAAACGCGGTTTTTTCCGGAATGAACATTGTGCTGACCGGAACGCTTGAACGTTTTACTCGAAGTGAAGCGACCGAGCTCATTGAACGCTTGGGAGGCAAGGTTGTTGGATCGGTATCCAAAAAAACCGACTTGATTGTCGCTGGGATCCAAGCCGGATCAAAATTAGACAAAGGGTTGGAACTCGGTATTCGAATCATTGAAGAGGCGGAGTTTTCCCAAATGGTGACAAACGAAAGCAACGAACAATCATCACTATAATGAAATGACGGAGATATAGTAGCCCATGATGGATTCAATCATTATCAAAGGCGCACGGGAGAACAACCTGCAATCGATCGACCTGACGCTACCAAAAAATAAACTCATTGTCATGACCGGTCTTTCCGGATCCGGAAAGACCAGTTTGGCATTCGATACGATTTATGAAGAAGGACGCAGACGCTATGTCGAAAGTCTGAGCTCTTATGCTCGGCAATTTTTGGGCAACATCGAAAAGCCGGATGTGGATTCGATCGAAGGCTTGTCTCCCGCCATCGCCATCGATCAGAAATCAACCTCGCACAATCCTCGGTCGACGGTGGGAACCATTACCGAGATCTACGATCATGTGCGATTGCTTTATGCAAGGATCGGCCGACCGTTTTGCCCGCATCACCAGATCGAAATCACGGCGCAGTCGATTCAAGAGATGACAAATCGGATCTTAACGCATCTTGGCGCAAAAATCGTGATTTTATCGCCGGTCGTTCGAGGAAAGAAAGGCATGCACGAAAAGCTGATCGACGAACTGCGCCGCGAAGGGTACAACCGCATTCGTTTGAATGGCGAATTTGTCGAACTGGACGACTCGGTCACACTCGAAAAAACCAAACGGTCCGACATCGATCTTGTCATCGATCGCATCATCGCGAAACCGGATAACCGGTCACGGATCTATGATTCATTAGAAACGGCGCTCAAATTGTCGGACGGATTGGTCAAGGTCCTGATTGACGATATAGAAGAGCTTTTCAGCGAACATTTCAGTTGTCCCATCTGCGGCTTTACTTTGAGTAAATTGGAACCGCGGTTATTTTCCTTCAATTCGCCTTACGGCGCCTGTGAGGAATGTTCCGGATTGGGCTTCAAACGTAAAATCGATATCAATCGCTTGATTCCCTATCCGGAAAAAACCATTGCGGAAGGCGTGTTTGACAAATATGCGAATACGGAGTCCATTTATCTTCAACAAGTCATCCAGGTTTGTCAGGCGCATGATATCGACATCCATGTTCCCTTTAAAGAACTGCCTGAAGAAAAAAAGGATCTCATCTTATTTGGCACAGAACAACCGGTGGATTTTAAAATCAAATCCAAAAGCAGCCAATACACGCATCACACCAGTCGGCCATATGAAGGTATTGTCAAGAGCTTGGAAAGACGTTATTTGGAAACTACCTCACGGATGGTCCGCGATTGGATCGAAACGATGATGAACGATATCCCTTGTGAAAAGTGTCACGGGAAACGGTTGAGCGAAGCGGCATTATCTGTTCGTGTGGGTGGGATCAATATCGATCAATTCTCCTCGATGAGCGTCTTGAACTTGGAAGCTTTCATCGAACAGATGGAACTGACGGAAAAAGAAAGCGAGATTTCTCGGACCATTATCAAAGAAATCAGAACCCGACTTCAATTTCTGATCAACATCGGCCTGGACTATTTGACACTCTCACGAGCATCGATGACATTATCCGGAGGCGAAGCCCAGCGGATCCGCCTGGCGACGCAAATCGGATCGCGTCTTACCGGGATTTTATACGTGTTGGACGAACCCTCGATTGGGTTGCACCAACGCGACAATCTCCGGTTGATCAAAACGCTTCAAGGTATGCGTGATCTCGGGAACACAATGATCGTGGTGGAACACGATCTCGAAACGATCGAGAACGCTGATTTTGTCGTGGATATCGGGCCGGGAGCGGGAGAGCACGGTGGCAAGCTGATTTTTGCCGGATCCCCCAAAGAGCTTCTGACCTCTAACGAATCCATTACCGGCAAATATTTGTCCGGAGAATATTTCATACCGCTTCCTAATCGAAGACGATCGCATGAACGCGGGTATTTGTCAGTAGTCGGCGCAAGGCAAAACAACTTAAAAAATATCAGCGTCGGATTCCCGATCGGCTGCTTCACGGTCGTGACCGGTGTGTCCGGATCGGGAAAGTCGAGTTTAGTCAACGAAGTGCTCTACAAAGGACTCATCAACCGACTGACCAAACGCAACGAAGCGGCCGGGTTGTGTGATGCGATCACGGGTATTGAGAACATTGACAAAATCATCAATATCGACCAATCGGCGATTGGACGCACTCCTCGCTCCAATCCCGCGACCTACACCGGCGTATTTGACGAGATTCGGAACCTCTTTAGCCAAACAAAAGAAGCAAAACTACGCGGATATGACAAGAGCCGCTTTTCCTTCAACGTCAAAGGGGGGCGCTGTGAGCACTGCTTTGGCGATGGGCTCATCAAAATCGAGATGCATTTTTTGCCAGATATCTATGTGGAGTGTGAAGAGTGTCACGGAGCACGGTACAATCAAGAAACATTGGAAGTCAAATACAAAGGGAAGACGATTTCCGATGTGTTGGCGATGACCGTGGAAGAGGCCGTGGACTTTTTCAAAAATGTTCCAAAAATATATAATCGATTGAAAACGATCAACGATGTCGGTCTGGGATATATTCGCCTAGGACAATCCTCGACGACTTTATCCGGGGGAGAGGCGCAACGCGTCAAACTGGCGAGCGAGCTCTATAAGCGGATCACCGATAAGACGATTTATTTTCTTGATGAACCGACGACCGGGCTCCATAGTCATGATGTCGTGAATCTGATCAATGTGTTGGAAAACATCGTGGATAAAGGCGCGACGGTGATCGTGATCGAGCACAATCTCGATGTCATCAAAGTGGCGGATCATATCATTGATCTTGGCCCCGAAGGTGGCGATCGTGGTGGAGAAGTGCTGACAACAGGTACACCCGAAGCGGTGAGTCGGGTGCCGAATAGTTATACAGGGGTCTATTTGATCCCCATCTTGGAACATTCAGGAAAGCGGGGATATCCAGTGGGAGCGGAAAGGAAATAACTCGCGTTTTATTAGTGCGTATGATATGATATTCATATAACAACGCTGTTGTGTCAATCATTTAAGGAGTTCGCCACGTGGAAGAGAAAAACGACAAAGACGTGCGCAAAGAGATCGAAGAACTGGAAAAATTGATCGAAATCGTCCGGGAACAGCATAAAGAAGAGAAGAAAAGCCATAAAGAAGCCCAAAAACGATCGCCGAATCAAGTGATCCGGATCGATCTCGGCGCGAAATATTCAGCCAATTTTCCCATTCACCTCATCGTGAGTTTTTTGGTGAATTTCATCTTGATTTTTACAATCATCCGGCTTTTTGGGTTAGCCGAGGTCGATAACGATTATAACTTTATCTGGATTGCGGCAATCTTTACTTTGTATGAAGAACTGTATAAAATATTTTTGATCAAGCGATTTGTGAAAGTGGTCATTTATTCCTCGGGGTTGATTTTCTTCCTGATGAACCTGATTTTCTTTTATGCTTTTGATTTATTGATCATGAAAGATCAATTCACTTTTGCCACGTATCTATATCCAATATTATTTGTTTTGATTTTCCAATTCATGCGAATGATCATCAAAATGACGTATCATCAAATCATTCGGAAAATGGCACAAATGGCAAGCCGAAAATCGACAAGGGGAGAAAAATAAATGGCATTGACAGTCGCAAGTGTCATCGCCGGTTTGAATTTGGATATACTGGCCGGAAAAAATGGAATCCAGCGCTTGGTGACGGAAGCCAACCTGACCAAACCGGGATTGGAACTGGCGGGGTTGTTCGATTTTTATGAACACGACCGCATCCAAATCATCGGTTCCAAGGAGGGCACTTTTTTTCATTGGCTTAGCAAGCAAGATCAAGCGATACGAGTGCGGATGCTTTTTGAAAAGCAACCGCCCGCATTCATCTTTTCCCGCCATGTGGAGGTTCC
>JAAYZB010000118.1 GCA_012515085.1 Acholeplasmataceae bacterium | reverse complement strand
GACTTGTTTTTATATCTTCTATTTCTGCGGTTAAGCATAATTTTTTCAAGATAACAAATAAGAGCTTTGCATTTTTTATTATTGGAATATTAGCTGTGTCAACCAACGCACTGTTAAATATAGCAGCATTTAGTATATATGGAACAACCGTTTCGATAGCCATTTCTTCAATTATAGGCATAACACTATGGTATATAACCACTGAAATTTATATGGTGAAAAAGCATAGTATTAAATGGAAATCAAACTTTGCTCTAATTTTAATTGGTGTCAGCACGTTTTACTTGGTTACATCATCAGATAATTATTTTCTTTCTGGTGGTATATATTTTGTGTTTATTGCAATCGTTGCATCACTTAACTACAAAAAAATCCTTTCTTTTTCAAAGATTTGACTTATAGAACCTTGTAATCGGTATATTTTCATCCAAAACTAGCTGTGAAATTTGTCCTTGAATAATATATAATGTGATTCATAAATATGAATTAAGAAGGAAATTAATTCGGGATTTTCATAAGGATGACACAGTAAAGACAGTTCCACAGTATGACTTTCATAACGACAGACAGTCACCGGTTCGGGGTCAAGGCATACTTGCATACATTTGTATATCATATGTATGTCGAATGTGTGCAAATGACTGAACTAAGACCATAAGTGATGTTTGATCTTGTTAGAAAAAAATCGTCATTTTTTAGTCCAAAGTGTAGGGTTAATATGCAAAAGTATGTTCAATGTGAAGGATTGCATAGATTCATGCAGTCATTATAAAAGGTATAGGACAATTTTTGGTTCCACCTAAAGTTAAACATACAAAAATAGTCAGTTTTCATCTTAGTACAGATGTTACTCACTGTCAAATAACTGTATGAAAAAGCATATATATTACATACTAACATTGAAAAATGGAGATTGCAGATGAGCTGATGGATATTCTGCAACGGTCATAGTTTGAGGGTAAGGGGCCAACCTAAAGTGATACTATTTTACACTCTAAGACAATAAGATCAACAGAACTATGATAGCTCTATTCAATAAAAAAATGTAATTTTAATAGTCTATCAAAAAGACACTTGATGGCTCATCTAAGACGAATGTTAGCTCATGCAAGATAACCGACAGTTGTATGCTAAGTCATACAGATTAACAGACAGTTGTTAGTTATCGGAGACGGCATATATCAAATACTAGATATCAAATCCTGTATCGCCTTTGGCAACGGTATCCTTTGATACTGATTTACATCTCTGAAATAATATTCTTTAACGCTATCAATGCTCTGATTTCCACTTAATCTCGAATTAATCATTTCGGAATAGGAAACCACATGTCCAATTTCATCATAACAAATAGTAATCGTCACAACACGAATTTTTCTACGAAAAGAATCTTGATAGCGAATTTTTGTCTTTTTCGTTTTTTGCGAGATCTTCAATTTTTCTTTTGAATCCAAATCCCGCCAGAATAGCAGGCGTTTTTTTTCTGAAGAAATTTCCGAAAGATTTTTAGATTCATTGATAGTGCTATTTATCGGATCATAGCGAATCATTCGATTATTATCGAGATAAAGCTGATATTTCTTTTCGATGACGAAAAGCACATCCTCTAGCTCCAGGTTTTGTCCAAAATAGAGATAAGGCTTGGGTTTTTGCAGAAGTGTCAATACTCCAATTAAAATTCCACTCAGAGATATGATTCCAAACACCCATAAAAACACCTGAAAGAATTCTTGATATTCCATTTCATAATAATATCTGATCACATCATTGATTTCCATAGGGACTTTTAAGAGAAACAAAATTGCAAATACGAGAAAAATAATAATAAACGCGGGGCCAATGATTAGTGACAAGAACAATCCCAACAAATTTTTACGATATAGCACAAACGATTTTAATCTTGAAAAATCAACATCCCATGATTGATGATCCATTTCTAATCACCTCAACTAATCTCATTATACTCCAAAATCACTCCTACATGGCCGACTAATTCGTCGGATTTTTGGTTTCTCTTGTTCAAAACCAAGAAATAATGATACAATAAGAATATAAAAAGCGACGAACCAGGGGATAAGTGATTAAGGATGAACACAGTGAAGATCGACAAATACTTTCGCGGAATGATCGCCCATCGGGGATTAAGCGGTATTGAAACCGAAAACACCATCAATGCCTATGTGGCTGCGGCGAACCGCAGCTATTATGGCATTGAATGTGATGTCTATTCTTCAAAAGATGGGAAATTGATCTTAACGCATGATGATACCTTATTACGCCTAGGTATGCTCAATATCCACATACCCAGTTATCAATACGATGAAATCCGTAAATTTACGTTGATCGACCGAAAAACCGGATACTTGAGCGACACGTTGACAATACCGCTTTTGAAAGATTATCTTTCCATTTGTAAGACCTATCAAAAACAAGCAGTTATCGAACTGAAAGATAATCTTTCCAATAGCCACCTCGATCAAGTCATCCACGAAGTGGAAAAGTATCATAGTTTAAACGAGTCGTCCATCATCTCCTTCAATGACAAGTATTTGCTCTATCTTCGCAAGAATTATCCTGATCTTTCTCTTTTCCTTCTTTCTGGAGTGATGAATGAAAAGGTCTATGAACTTTGTGAGAAGAACCGTTTTTATCTCGACATCCATTCCCAAGCCATTGATGAAGCCACGATCAAACGGTTCCACTTGATTGGTTTAAAAGTAGCAGTTTATACTGTGAATGATAAGGAAGCTGCCGAGAAGCTGATCAAAATGGGTGTCGATTTTGTCACCACGGATATCTTGGAGTGATATGAAACAGATCTTGGTCGCAGGAGCGAATGCCATTGATTTGATCGGGGTATCAAAAGCCCCTTTGATCGAAAGCGATTCCAATATTGGACATGTATCCCTTGCCTTTGGTGGCGTAAGCCGCAATGTGGCGGAGAATCTGATATTGCTCGGTAATCGGATAACTTTCTTGACGCCCTTTGGGGATGACCATTTTTCAATAATGGCTCAATCCGATTTAACCAAAAAAGGGATTCCTCTTCTAAAGATAAGAAAACAAAAATGTTCACAAGATAGTTACTTGGCAATTCACGATCAAAATGGAATCTTGAAAACCGCAATCAATGATTTTTCACTTGCCGAAGCCGTCACCCCACATGATCTTCTCCCCTTTTTAGCCACGATCCAAGAGGTTGATGCATTGGTTTTGGATACCAACTTCTCCATAGATACTTTGAAATGGTTCATTGAGGCTTTTCAAGGAAAACTCATTTTCGTGGACGGTGTGAGCCAAACCAAAGTTCATCGACTAAAAGATTTCGTTTCGCAATTGACCTTGCTGAAGGTGAATCAAGCAGAATTAGAGTCTTTGGCAGGCAATCGACCTTTCCATCAATCCGAATATATTAAAGAATTATTACAGAAAGGGCTAAAAGAGATTGTTGTCTCTTCTGGCAAGCATCCCATTACTTATACCTTCGGTGGATCGATCCAGCAGCTCCTCGTAGAAACTCCACGAAAAGTCGTCTCCAGCAATGGAGCGGGAGATGCCCTGTTTTCGGGCATCATCCATCAATACTTGCGAGGAAAAAACATGCAAGAAGCTGTTAGCTTTGGCTTGAAGCTTGCCAGTTTGACGATGGAAGTCGCTTCCGCGATCCATCCGGAAGTGTCTCAATACGCCAGTAAATAAGAGAGGAGTGTCCGAGGATGAACCAAGCAATGATTGATCTAATTTGTGACCGCCGCAGCGTGAAGAGTTACTTATCCAAACCCGTAGCTGAAGAATTGATCCAACAAATCATCAAATGTGGGATCTATGCCCCTTCTGCGAGAAACAAGCAGAACTGGCATTTCACCGTGATTACAAATCCAGAAACGATTGAATTGATCAATACGCTCACACTCACTGGGATGGAAAAACTCGGGATTCAAAAAGAACCCGGATATCATCTGTTCTATCACGCTCCCGTGGTGATCGTGATGAGTTCGGCTATTGAAGGCTTCAGCGAACTGAATTGCGGCTGCGCGCTAGAAAACATGTCTCTAGCCGCCAAAGCTTTAGGACTCGATTCCTGCATCATTGGCCAAACGCGCTATATGTATCATCAAGCGGATGTCAATGATCTGAATCGGCTTTTAAAGATTCCGGAAGGGTATCAACACGATGCTTCGCTGATCATTGGGTATCGCCAAGGAGAAAATCCCGAACCGAAAGCTCGACGTGACGATATCGTCGATTATATTCGTTGACCAAAAACAATACTTTTGAAACCAAAAGTATTTTTTCTATCAGATAAGGTTTTTTTTGGAGGGCCAACTATGTGGATGGATGAATACGAGAAATGGGTTTCTAACCCGGATCTCCCGATGGATCTCAAAGAAGATCTGGAAGGTAAAACGCTCGCAGAACTCGAAGAACGCTTTTTTTCACCTTTGGAATTTGGAACCGGCGGTATGCGGGGAATCTTAGGAGCAGGACTCAATCG
>JAAYZB010000117.1 GCA_012515085.1 Acholeplasmataceae bacterium | reverse complement strand
TTCCGAAAAAGGATAATGATGATATAATATCATATCGTTAAGGAGGGGAGAGCGGTGGCGGATTATCGACATCTGATCAAAAGGATACAACAGCAAGATGATACCGCTTTTGAATCCTTATATCACCAAACCCGGTATTCTGTTTATGCAATCATCTACGCTATCACGCAAAATCCGCATGATATAGAAGATTTGATGCAGGAAACCTATATGCGGATGCTGAAATCTTTAAATCAATATGATGGCAAAGCAAATTTTAAAACCTGGCTGTTATCGATCGCTAAAAATCTAGCCATCGATCATTATCGAAAACAAAAAAGAATTCAAGTGGTGGACATTCAAGAACAAGAATCGATATTTCCTAGTCAAACACCCAATCAATATAGCTTATATGAATCGCGAAAATATTTGTCAATATTGAGTATCGAAGAACGGACAGTTGTTCTTTTAAAAACAATCGATCGAATGAAGCATCACGAAATTGCGGAATTATTAAAAAAGCCTCTTGGAACAATCATGTGGGTATATAATAACGCGATTAAAAAAATGCGAGCATATGGAAAGGAGGAGTCGAAATGAAAAAACCTAAATTGGAAAAGCAGATCCGTCAAGATTTTCGACTTCTTGTTCCGGATCAGCCACCCAAAGTAGTGTTAAGCGATTATTTTCCTGAGGTGGAAGTTGTCAAAAAAGCTCGGCTTAAAATTCAACTTGTCCGCTATTTTGTCGGTGCGATGGCTGTTTTGGTCATTGCCATCGGGTTCTTTATCGCGAAATTCTATCCCGGTTTGATTTCCACGACAACAGCCGGCATCGTGACCACAGAACCACATGGTACCACCAGCACTGATTCAAACACGCAAACGGACTCTACCACGATTACCTCACGCTATGAAAACCCGGTGACGTCTTTGAATGCGACAGAATATGCGAGCGGAATTATTACCGCCTCAAAGTTGTTTTTGAACCTCTATCCAACAAGCGCAAACGCCTTATCCCTAGATATCCCGGTTGCTAATCTGCTCGTGGATGATTACGTTGATTTAATGGCAAATTATTTGAATGTCATGGAGTTGGCAGTAGGACATGATTCTCCATATGCTACATTGATTGAAAATAGTGATCGAAGCGAGTATCAATATTGTCTGGTGACTTCTGGGGTGAATCTTACCGGAGAAATCGAAAATTATCGACTATATTATACTGTTACTAATGCGACAGATTCGGAAGTGGAAATGATTGGAATTATGATTTGGGGATCAGCCGAGACCAAGTTTACTGGAAAAATGGAAACGGAAGCAAATGAACAAAAATTAATGATTACATCCTATGATGAATCAAATCCGGAAAACTATATTGAAACGGAGTTAGAACTTGAAACGAACGAACAAGAATACAGTATCCGAGTTTATAAAAATTCGATTCTCACCATCGATAGTACGGTGGAAATCGAAATAGAATCATCGGAATCAAAAATAACCGTTTCAGTGATGACCTCCGAAGATGAATTTGATTTTGTCGTTAAAAAGGAAATTGAGAACAACGAAGCTGAAACATCGATCGAATACTCGATCATTTCCGGATTGTCTACCGAATCCGGAGCAGTCATTGTCGAATTAAGACAGGACGACGAGTCAGGGAAATACTATTATTATTTTCAGGTTACAACAGGAGATATCGAGAAAGAATTTTTCATTGACCGGCTTTTACCGGATGATGTGTCACAGGAAAATCAATATATGAGTTTTTTCTTATAGTTGGCATGAAAACAAAAAAGCACTGGATTCAGTGCTTTTTTTGAAAAAGGCAGGATCATTATACCGTAATTATGATTGTTTCAATATTTCTTTCTTTATCGCGAACTCGCCATAAGCGTTGATATTCACGGAGATGGCCCGGAATCCTTTCTCCACGGTATAGCAGATCGATTTTCTGTTGTTTGATATCATAATTATATATTACAACTTCTTTTGGCTTTGGTTTTATGCTGTTCATGGTTACCCTCCTGATTGATCTCTCATTTATTAGACGGATAAAGTCGAGATTTTATTGGTTGTTTTTAAAAAATAAATGTTTTCATATCTATGGAAGATTAATTACTTTGAAAAAGAGTGAGGTTTTTTTCTTTTATCAACAAAACCAAATTAGATGAAGGTTTTATTGGTTCTTTTGCTAAAAAAATAGTAAGAGTTTTATTATTGAGTCGCTTTTATGATGTTATTACCCATAGAAGACATATTCATCAAGATCAACTTACAATTGGCATCATCTTGGGGCTACTCATAAAAAAAGGGGCGATCAATTATGAAAGAAATCATCGAATGGCTTCTAAAGGGCGACGTGTCTATTCAATATTTG
>JAAYZB010000116.1 GCA_012515085.1 Acholeplasmataceae bacterium | reverse complement strand
GCAATGTGATCAATGAATAATCATCGCGGCCAAAGCATAGCGGTAAAGGAGACAATTCGAATAAAGCTGTCTCTTTAATCCGTTGTCAAAGTAAACCGAATCAGATTTATATATCCTTTGCCAACATACTTAAAATATAAGGGACAAATATCATTTAATGTCACTGTTTTGGCAGAAAAAGTGCTTGGTGAATGATTGACCGACACATTGATTTCGGCAATTACTTGTTGGTTTAAATCGGTATAGACTTCAACTTTCCCCTCGCCTTTGCCGGTAATCTCAATGGTGATGCCTTTCAATTGGGAAAAGTTAAAATATTTGTATCCAACGACCGATTCATTGCGAATATTGGCTACATATTGATTGGGATTGTCTTCTCGATCTCCCCCGATTTGCGTTAAATAAGGATGCTTTCTTAAAGATTTGAAGAACACCAAGGGGCTAACACTCGATGCACCTTTTTTTGCATATAATTGACAGGCGATGTGCGAGGAATAGATCCCCTTTCCATGTAATGGGCCCCCATTCAAACCACAACTCGTCATTTCAACTTGTTGTATTTCACCGCGATTGTCGATGTTGATTTTCTCTGCGCAGGCTTGCCGAGAGTATTCGTGTCGATTCGTTTGTCGGTGATAAAAGACGTACCATTTATCTTGGATTTTTGTAATGCTGCCGTGATTGTTTCCATAGTAAAATGATGCGAAGTTCGGATCTTTTTGGTTTAAGCCGATATCCGCATTGCTGATAATGGTTCCTCCATAAACAAACGGTCCTTTCGGAGAGGGGGAAGTGGCATAGCATAATTCATGATTTTTTTCCGATGAATAAATAAAATAATAGACATCGTTGATTTTCCGGATGGAAGAGGCTTCAAAGAAATCATGGCCTTCCAGAAGGTTTTCCGAGTTTGACTTATTTTGGATGATGACTCGATTTGGCTTTACTTTGACCGTCAACATATCTTCTTCTAATTCCGTTACATAACTGGCATCCAGTTTCCCTCGGCCAAATAAAAATATCCGGGTGATTAATTTTGGGCAAAAACCAGTATAGAGATAAACGCGATGGTCGTTGTCGACCAATACTCCGGGGTCAAACATAAACGGATCATTTTTTTTCTTGCCGAGGAGTGTCCCATCTGGATACTTGACGTGTCCATAAAACTCATATTTGCCTTGAGGATGATCCGATACGGCAACGGAAATAATGTCACTGAAATCAAAGAAATAGTAAAGATAATAGCGTCCGTCGCTACCTTGTTGGACATCGGGCGCATACATATTCCGGGAATTATCATGGATCAAGGGATCCTGAAGTTTATCGTAAATCACGCCCTCATATTTCCAGTCGGACAAATCGTTGACTGATGCCGACCAGCAAACATAATTGTTCATACAAAAGGTTTTCCCATTGAAGCGATCATGTGAGCCAAATAAGTAGACTCGATCGCCGAAAACATAAGGTTCGCCATCGGGAATATATTCATAGCTAGGCAAAAACGGGTTGGTGGCTTGTTTTTTCAATTTCGAACACCCTCCTTAATGCTTATTTTTAATGGATGAATCACAAATAACGAAATGGTTACTTGAGCTTGATTTGATAGCTTTTGTTTATTTACCGTCGAGAAGCTTGGCTTTCCTAGCGCCAAGAAAAAAGGAGTGAACGGTCTGATAGGAAATTGGATCCAAATTCTTTTATAAAATTATAACACGATATTTCTTGAATTTTGAACACTTGGGCCTAATCTGTGTTAGATTAGCCATAGATTGTTCGTGATACCATAATCTTTAACGAGTCGCGGTTTTTATTTGAACACATAAAGGCAACAATCGGTCAAGGATATATTCTATATTAGGGATATCGCTTGTTGGACATAATACCGGAAACAAGAATGGAAAAATGGATTTTGTTTAAAAAACGTCGAATATCGGGAATCGGATAAGTAGTATGTTTTATCGAATCTCTTATTTAAAAAACTCGCTTTTTCATGTATAATGTATTAACACTCATCAAGTAATTTTCGAAAAAAACACTAAAAAATGCATTGAGGAAAACTTAGAACTCTTTTTATATCTTTGAAATGATGACAGACTTGAATGCGATTGATAAAAGTATTGGAGAAGATAATAATGAGATATCGAATTGCGATCGTCGAGGACGAAAAACAAAACGCCATCACTCTTGAAAACCATATCAAGAAATATGCGAAAGAGCATGATAAAAACATTGATATTTTTCTTTTTGATGATGGCGACGAAATCACATCGGATTATGAAGCAAAATATGACATCATATTTTTAGATATTGAAATGAAGCGGTTGGACGGAATCTCCGCCGCTAAAAAAATCAGATTGTTTGACAAGGAAGTCATCATTATTTTCATAACTATCATGCCTCAATACGCCATCAAAGGCTACGAAGTCGAAGCGCTAAGCTATTTGCTAAAACCAGTTCCTTACTTTGCGCTCCAACAAGAGTTGATGAAATCGTTGGAGCGGATCGATAATCGCAAGAAAAAATATGTTTTGTTAAAAACAGAGAACGGGATCGTTCGGACAAATGTTTCCGACATTTATTACGTTGAAACCATGAAACATTATTTGATTATCCACACAAAAATCGGAGTATATCAAATGAAGTCATCTCTGAAAAATTTTTATGCTGAAGTAAGCGGAAATCCATTTTGCTTGTGCAACAGCTGCTATTTGATCAATTTGGATGAAGTAAATGGCGTCGATGGCGAGAACGTGATTATAAACGGCGAAAGATTGAAAATCAGCAGGCCGAGGAAAAAGAGATTCATGGAGGAACTCGCGGCTCATTTTGGAGGAAACCCATGATTATAGAGCCACTACTGGATATTCCAAGAATATATACAGCAATCGCTGAATGGGCGTTTTGCTTGCTCTATATCTTGTATGCCAAGAAAAGAATAAAAGGCTTTAAGCTGATAATGGTCATTATCGGTTTTCTTGGCTTGATGGTTGTGCATCACCATTTCGCGAGCATGTTGCCGATCGCGTTTTGGATACCCGGGATGATTTTTGCTGTGCTGTTGATGCTGCTTTTCATTTACTCGACCGCTGATGTCAATTTTTATACAGCCGGGTATATGGTGGTTCAAGCGTTTGTTCTAGCCGAATTTGCGGCTTCTTTGTATTGGCAGATTTATTATTTTGTTTATTGGAGTTTCAATCTTCGCTTTATTTTATTAAGTGAAATCCTCTTGGTGCTGTTTTATGGAGGAGTTTTCTTGATTGTGTATGTTGTTGAGAAGCGCTATCGAGACAAAGGCCTTTTCACCTTCGTAAAACAAAACGATCTTTTAACATATGTTGGGATAGCAACCATAATTTTTACCATCAGCAATATGAGTTTTATCAGTACGAATACACCTTTATCGGGGAGATATCCTCCGGAAATATTTTATATCAGAACCTTGGTTGATTTTGCCGGCATTATCATTTTATATTCTCAAAAGGAACATAAATTGGTCGTCAATTCCAATATCGAGATAAATCAAATGGAAAATTTATTATATAAGCAATACGCTCAATATGCCATGTCCCAAGAAAGTATTGATTTAATCAATCGAAAGTATCATGATCTGAAAAATCAAATCTCGATCATTCGTTTGGAAAAGAACGAAGAAAAGAAAGAGCGGTATTTAGAAGAGCTTGAAAGTGACATTAAATGGTATGAGGCTCAATACAAAACGGGTAATCACGTGTTGGATACTTTATTGACCGCCAAAACGATGACTTGTATCGAGAAAAATATCAATTTGACCTGTATCGCAAATGGCGAGCTGTTGGGATTCATTTCGACAATGGATTTATGCTCGATTTTCGGGAATGCATTGGATAATGCGATTGAAAGTGTCATGAATATTGAAGACACAGAAAAACGATTAATCAAAATTGCGATTTACTCAAAAAATAAATTGTTGCTGATCCGCTTTGAAAATTATTATGTCAATCCGCTTTCGTTTAGAGATGGCAATCTGCTTACAACCAAAAGAGAAAAGGGATTACACGGTTATGGATTGTTGAGTATTAAAAATATTGTTGGAAAGTATTGTGGAAGCGTTTCAATAAACACGAAGAATAGTTGGTTTAGATTAGTGATTCTAATTCCAATACCTGACTCGGACAAATAACAGTTTGTGTTCGGAAAATGACAGTGTGTGACTATTTTCCGAACACATTTTTTTTTGTGATAAACTGAAGATATAAAAATGATAGCGTTTGTATTACACCTTGAATAAATTCTAACAAAATTGAAGAAATAAGTTGCAATAGATGATTGGATGGAACCCGCAGCTTTTTTTAAGGAGTTTGTTACTTTTTTATATTCATTCTGGCTTTATTAGAATAACAAGGAAATGACCGGTTTTTATCTGTCGGGAAGAAGAGGTGTTGTTATGAAACACACAGCATTGATCAAAAAAATGTCGTTGGAAGAAAAAGCGTCTTTAATGTCAGGAAAGGATTTTTTTACTACAAAAGCGGTGGACAAGCACAATATTCCCAGCATGCTTTTATCTGACGGACCACACGGAATTAGAAAACAAGCGGGGGAAGCCGATAATGTCGGCTTGAATCCAAGTTTACCGGCAACCTGTTATCCCACCTCGGCAACGATAGCGAACAGTTGGAACCCGGAAATGGGTGAAGAAATGGCCGCTTTTATCGGTAAAGAAGCCGTGAGTTTGGGCGTGAGCGTTTTACTGGGGCCGGGAACGAATATCAAACGGAATCCACTGTGCGGGAGAAACTTTGAATATTTTAGTGAAGATCCCTTTTTGGCGGGGAAAATGGCAGCGGCGTATACTAGGGGAATTCAATCTCAGGGAATATCGGCGTGTTTGAAGCATTTTGCTTGTAACAATCAGGAATACAGACGAATGGTGATCGACTCAATCGTCGACGAACGGACATTAAGAGAGATTTATCTCACGCCGTTTCGAATGGGAATTGAAGAAGGCGATCTGAAAACGATCATGACGTCTTACAATATGCTGAATGGGACTCACACAAATGAAAATCAGCATTTGATGAAAGATATTTTACGAGATGAATGGAAATTTAATGGGCTAGTCGTGACGGATTGGGGCGGATCGAATGACCGGATCAAAGGTTTGATTGCAGGAAACTCTTTGGAGATGCCCGGTAACAAAGGTGAAACCGATGAAGACATCATTCAAGCGATCAAGAACGGCGAATTAGATGAAAAAGTGCTAGATGAAAACGTGGAACGATATTTGGAATTGCTCTTTGACACGCAAAAGGCATTTATAAAAGAACCGGAAAAATTCGATATTGAAAAACATCATGCGATGGCGCAAAAAGCCGCAGAAGAATCGATAGTTCTTTTAAAGAATAAGGATAAAGTTCTTCCCTTAAACAATAAAGACAAAGTGGCCATCATCGGTGATTTTGCACAAACGCCACGATATCAAGGAGCAGGATCGTCCATTGTCAATCCCACGAAAATTGACGACACAATCTCATCTGTCAAAGAATATGATCTTAATTATGTGGGATTTGAACCGGGATACAAACGGTATGGAAAAAGCAGCAGGAGCTTGATCAAAAAAGCAATGAAACTTGCGGAAAATGCGGATGTCTTATTGCTTTATCTGGGCTTGCACGAGTATAGCGAAGTCGAAGGTATCGACCGCACCGACATTTTGCTTCCCAAGAATCAATTAGAGCTTTTGGATGAACTGGTGACGCTCAATAAAAAGATTGTCGTCATCTTGGCTTGTGGGAGCCCTGTGGAAATTGACTTTGAGACAAAAGTCGATGCAATCGTTCATAGCTACTTAAGTGGGCAAGCAGGAGCAAAGGCGACATTAAATGTATTGACGGGAAAAGTCAATCCGAGCGGAAAATTGGCGGAAACGCTGATGAATAGTTACCAAGATACACCGACATATAACTATTTTCCGGGAAAAGAAATGACCG
>JAAYZB010000115.1 GCA_012515085.1 Acholeplasmataceae bacterium | reverse complement strand
TTGATGTTGATTCCGCTTCGATGATTCTTGCCGGAGGATTGGCAGGCAGGATTCAAGGAAATGTGGAAAATGTGATAGTATCTGGTGATATCGTGATCGAGAGTGATGGCAGCAATGTATATGCCGGTTTGTTAGCGGGGCAATCAGATGCCATCGTCACCGCGACAATGGCTGCGGTTGATTTTGAAGCCAATCGGATTCATGATATTCAGGCCGACGGCACACTCACGATCAATGCGCAAAACATTGCTTATGCCGGAGGGCTGATTGGGAAAATATATAATTCAATTGTCTATAATACGCAGATAGATGCAGCGCTCGACATTTCTTCGGCTGGCAGTTATCGGTCTTACGCCGGGGGCTTGGTCGGCCATCATTATGGCGGATTGTTAGTTGGATTTGAAGAATATGTGACTTCAATTGAATTGCCATTATCCGATAATTTCATCTGCGCCGAGATAACGCTTCAATCGACTGGGTCCCAAGGGATAGCCGGTGGATTTGCGGGTTATAGCCAAAATGGAATCTATCAGGATAACATTGTCGATGCCTCCGTGCTTCTCAAGGGAAAGACGCTTTATGGCGGTCTGTTTGTTGGCGAAGCTTTTCAAGGAAATTTTAAAAGAAATTTAGGTGTGGGCTCGCTGGCGGCTGAAAGCGAAACGGATCAATCGGTGACCATCACGGCACTCTATGGATTTCAAAATGGCGAGACGGTGTGGACAGACAACTTCTATTTGCTCGAAACCTCCTTACCTATCGCTTCTGATTTTACTGGCGGAGAACTGGCGACGACACCGGAGATTACGGATGCTGCTTGGTATCCAATATGGATGGACGGCAATGATGATTTTTGGGATTTCAATGATATCGCGCTTCATTTTGGTGAATGAATATAGATTTAAATACAAGAAATAAATATAGTCATTATGGAATATATGAGTATGTTTTTGCGCTGAAAATTGAAATGATATCGTTGGAAACGATATCATTTCTGTATTTACTGGTGTATAATATTTCTGAGGTGATGCTATGAATTGCATCAAGAATCTGTCGCGGACACCCTTACCGAACGATGTGTTCATGTCGCTGTTGAAACTCTATTATCAGATGGGTAAAAATGAAAGTTATGAAGAGCTATTCAAAGCAGACTATCCTGCCATCTCCAAACGGGTTGCAACGAGTGAGGCAATGGCGTTTTATAAAGCGTTTTTTTCGTCTTATAAAGTGCCGGAATCAAGATTACGATCTCTGCAGTTGCCATCGACCACGCCCAACAACAAGGGAGAAAGGCTTTACAAGAATATTTTGGCGGTTTTTTCAATGATCCATCATCCGGAAGCTGAAAAATTTCATTTGAATGTTACAGAGATACACGACCTGGTCCGGCTGCTGTTTCATGAAGTGTATCCAGCGGATAAATGTCAGTATCGGAAAATGGAACGGCAAAAACATAGTCTCATCAGTGTCGAATCGATTTCTATGCGCGAACAACTGGAAAAGATGATTGGGTTATATCAGGATATTCGCAAACAACAAATGTATGAGCCGATGTTCCTGACGCTCAATTTCATGGTTGACTTCATGAACATGGAAATTTTCAAATTACCAGAGAATGATGTGGTGGCCATCTTGATTTTCTATATTCTCTCGATTCAAGAAGGTTTGATCGTCAGCAATTATCTTTCTTTTTTTCAAAAATTGTTGTTGAATCGTCAGGAATATCAGCAAGCGCTTGATAAATCGCGATTTGGGTGGAGCGAAGGGTTTTCGGAGATCATGCCGCTTACACGATTTATCATCGGGTTGTTTCAACGGCTCTATTTGGATTTTCAAGAGTATGCCCGGGATTATGAGTATGAGGCAACACTCGAAATATCCAAGTCCGATTATATTGAGAATACGGTTGATAAATTGAGCGATGTGTTTCAAAAAGAAGATATTCGAATCCGTCATCCTTTTGTATCGGATTCAACCATCAACCGAACCTTAAAACGACTTCAAGAAGAGAATAAGATTCGCCCGTTGGGGAAAGGGCGAAGCGCCAAATGGATCAAACTATATCAGAAAGAAACAAAAAAAACCATCCCCACACAAATGAATTTTAATTTGGAGGACTAGTCATGGATCCACTGATACTGACCCAACTCATTGAAACCGCTTTGCTGGAAGACATGCCGATGGGCGACATCACAAGCAACGCTTTATTTAAAGACGAAACCACGACTGCCCGGCTGATTGCCAAGGAGAAAGGCGTATTGTCAGGAATTAAAGTAGCCGAAAAAACCTTTTCGCTAGTGGATAGTGATACCCGTTTTTTCCCCAATTGCCGGGATGGAGATCACGTGGAAAAAGGAACCGTGATCGCCACAGTCAGCGGAAAAACACGTTCGATATTAATGGCGGAGAGAGTGGCTTTGAATTTTTTGCAGCGGATGTCGGGAATTGCCACATTGACAAAAGCCTTTGTCAGTCAAACCGCCGGAACCAAAGCTCGCATTCTGGATACGCGCAAAACCACACCGGGGATGAGAGCATTGGAAAAACAAGCCGTCTTGGATGGCGGAGGCACCA
>JAAYZB010000114.1 GCA_012515085.1 Acholeplasmataceae bacterium | reverse complement strand
CACGCTGATAATTTTGCAACATTGGGCATTTCCGCTAAGTTTTCGATAATTCTATTAATTGGAATAATCAATAATAAAGCAACGCCAATACCCACAACCCCTGACACAAATCCAATCACCAAATTTTCAGCATTGAACACGCGAGATACGTCCTTCTTACGAGCTCCTAAAGCCCGCAAGACCCCGATTTCTTTGATACGTTCCAAGACAGAGATATAAGTGATGATGGCAATCATAATTGAAGAAACCACTAAAGAAATGGCCGCAAAAGCAATCAAGACAATTGAGATGGTATCGATGACGCCTTTCACCATGGAAGTGAACGTTGCGGCCTGATCGACATATTCGATTCGGGATAGGGAATTTTCCGAGAATTGATCGTTGTAAGCATTTAGATAATCTGCCAATTCTTCTTTATCTTCAAAGCTGTCCGGATAAATATATATCCCGCTTACCGAACCGATCTCCTCAGGATGATTGTCCAAAATATAATCCACTAATTGTTGGTCATAGCCAAACCCATTGTAAAACAGACTGACATTGGAACTTTCTTTGATTCGGACAATTCCCGAGATTTCGATATCAACAGCTTCGGCAATATCGCTTGTCTCATCATCATAGCTACCGATATACAATTTGAAATCCAACCCGACAATCGATGAAAACGGAAATTCGGTCGTTGTGGTTGTATCAAAACCCAATCGGTTATCCAGCGTTGATTGATAGATTCGATTATATTCGTCGACCACCAAAACAACTTGGAACTTCTTTTCATTCGGTTGATTGGCCGGCATGTTTCCATAGATCAAATCATAGTTATTGGCCAATACATCGCCTTCAGGCAATTGGGTAAAAAAGCGTGAAACAAAGCCAAATACGCTGCCGGGGTTCGTGGGCGTCTCATCCAATTGTTGGGCGTAGATCTGCTCGTAATCAGAGGAGCCTTCGTCATAACGCAAAAGCGATAGGTTCATATTGTGCGTATATTTGATACCAATAATCCCTAGCGGATCCACTTCTTTTACATAACGATCGACATAATCGATATACTCCGTCGTGATCAAATTGGGAAGAAAAAAAGAAGTAAGCCGATTCTCATCATAGGCAAGCGCGTAATCGGTATCGGGATAGGCCTCCAAATCCTCCACATTGAAAGTCCGCATTCGTTCAAAATCAATTTTGGACGTGGTAATGGTGATAGGATAGCCAGACAAGGTTTCCCGTTCAAATGCGGAAATTTCTTGATCAAGCCCATTGGAAAGCGATAAGATCAGCGCGATACCTATAATTCCAATACTCCCTGCAAAAGCGGTCAAGATCGTTCTTCCAAGTTTGGTGCGGATATTATTGATGGAAGAAACGATTGCTGTCATGAAATTCATGGAGGTTTTCTTGAGCGAAAAGTCGCCTTTCAACTCTTTGACTTCCGCCACCGGATTGGTGTCATCGATGACTTCCCCGTCCTTTAATCGGACGATGCGGTTCGCATATTTATTGGCGAGTTCGGTATTGTGTGTCACCATGATCACGAGTTTGTCCTGGGCAATCCGCTTAATCAACTCCAGAATTTGAATGCTGGTAACGGAATCGAGTGACCCCGTTGGTTCATCGGCGAGCACCACATCAGGATTGTTGGCCAGTGCCCGAGCAATCGCCACGCGTTGCGATTCTCCACCCGATAACTGATTCGGTCGTTTGTGCAAATGATTCTTGAGCCCCACTTCATCCAACACTTCGATAGCCCGGGCTTTTCGTTCGGAAGCCGAAACGCCACTAAGGGTCAATCCCAGTTCCACGTTTTGAAGCACGTTCAAATGCGGGATCAAATTATGGCTTTGAAAGATGAAACCGATTGAATTATTCCGATACATATCCCAGTCTAAGTCTTTGAATTCTTTCGTTGATTTGCCACTGATGATCAAATCTCCGGAATCGTAATGATCCAAACCCCCTATAATATTGAGGAGCGTGGTCTTTCCGCATCCAGACGGACCTAAAATCGTCACAAATTCATTCTTGCGAAAATCCAAAGAGACGTTATTGAGCGCCTTTTGCGAAAAGGTGCCGGTGATATAAGTTTTATTGATATTTGTCAAGCGTAACATACATGCCTCGTTCCCAAGCGAAAATCATTGCTTATTCATTTTTACTGACTCCATTATATCACGATAGTCTTGAACCCTATATGATTTTGATGTGAAGAATTTTGGATGAAAAAAAGTTTCGGACATCACTCCGAAACGTCAATCACTTTTGAGCTGCTTGTCGAAAAAGTGCCAATCCTTTCGTCGTCAACGGGTGTTCAATCATTTGCCTGAGCACTTTGTAGGGAATCGTCGCCACATCTGCCCCAAATAGTGCCGCTTGCCGGACATGTTCGGGATGACGGATCGATGCCGCAATGATTTTGCTTGGATAATGATAATTATCAAAAGCCGTCCGAATGTCTTTTACCAACTCTGCCCCGGCTTCTTTGGACTCGCAATAATCATCCAGTCTTCCTAAGAAAGGAGAGACATAGGTTGCGCCCGCTTTGGCAGCCATGATTGCCTGGGAAACGGTGAAAATCAACGTTACGTTTGTTCGTATCTGATAACTTGTCAACCGCTTGGTCGCCTTGATCCCTTCAAACGTCATCGGAACTTTAATGACAATGTTGGGGTGCATTCTTGCATATTGAAATGCTTCTTCAACCATCTCGTCGGCGTTACCCTCTTGAACCTCAGCGCTAATCGGCCCGTTGATCAATTCGGTGATTTCCTTGATTGCATCCAAGAGTGGCCGATTCTCTTTCGCAATGAGCGAAGGGTTCGTCGTCACTCCCGAGATAATGCCCCATGTACTCGCTTCACGTATTTCTTCGATATTAGCGGTATCAATAAAAAAAATCATCGTCAACCCTCCTAATTTTGATAATCTATCCCAGTATCGCTTGATGGATTTCTGCGAGTAATCGTTTCTTGTTTATTTCCATTTCTTTGAGCATGCTCTCGTTCTTCAGGGTATACGCTTCTGCCAATGGGCGATCATCCAATCCCGGCAAATTGATCTTGATATTGAGAATGGCTCCTTCCAGAGCGCTGGAAAAAAGAAGCACGGCAACCCCCATATCGGACAGGGTATTCTTATTCCCCACTTTCAAGATGATCTCCATGGTCTTTAATCCTTTTTGCGCCGCCGTCGCAATCATCTCCGGAGAGGCAATCGCAAGAAGCGTCGCTTTTTGGATTTGTTGGTGACGAAATGCTTTTTCTTCTTCCGTCGATTTTGGAAGCTTATATGCATCCATGACCTGATTGAAGGCTTCCGTATCTCGGTCAATTGCTCGATGGAGATCTTCTTTAATTTCCCCCATCATTTGGAGTGCCGATACAAATTCCAGTTTGCACTCTTCAGCCAAGGTTTCATATTTCTTCTTTCCAATCGTTAGTGCTCCAACCATTTTTGCCAGTGAAGCCGCCAATGCTCCTGCAAGGGCACTGGCGGATCCTCCACCGGGTGCCGGAGAATTAGAATCAATTTCATCAAGAAACGCTGTCAGACTTAAGTCAGTGAGGCCCATGGATCCACGCTTCCTTTCCCCTTGATTTGTCGATTGATAACAACTGCTATCCCATTTTTAAATACGTGTCGGGTATGATTGATTCCATAATGATAGATGAGGTAGTCCAAGTTATTGGCTTTCATCAAGACGATATCCGCCGCTTTTCCGACTTCTAAGCTACCGATTTCTTTCGCCAACCCTAGATGATATGCGGGGTTAATCGTGGCTGCTGTTAAGATTTCGGACGGAGTCATTTGAAGTTTGTTCCCGGCGAGTTGCATTGTCAATTGGAAATTTTCCGATGGCGTCAATCCGGGATTGTAATCACTCGCAATCGCAACGGCCGCTCCCGCTTTGATTAATTCTCGAGCCGGTGCATAATCATGATTCAAGAAGAAAGAGGTTGCCGGCAGAAGATTGGCGACCGTATCACTTTCGGCGACCATTTTCAAGTCGGATTGACCAATGGCGACCAAATGATCCACACTCGCCGCCTTTAACTTGACACCGAGTCCCGCTCCGCCCATCGGTTTGATTTCATCCGCATGCAATCTGGGTATAAAGCCGAGTTGTATCGCCCAATCCAACATTTCTTCTGTCTCTTCCAGACTAAAGACGCCCTCTTCACAAAAGACATCCACATATAGAGCGAGCTTTTTCTTGGAAATAACCGACAGATCGGCTTTTATTTTATCGATATATGCTGATTTTTTCTGACGATATTCCTCTGGAATGGCATGCGCTCCCATATAAGTCGGAACAATGCGTACGGAATGCGTCGATGCCAAAGCCTTGATGACTTCCAATTGCTTGATTTCCGTTTCTAAATCCAACCCGTATCCAGACTTCGCTTCAATGGTGGTGACCCCGAAGAGCAGCATCTCATCCAAGCTCTCGCGGGCTTGATCATAGAGTTCCTCAAAACTCGCTTCTCGTGTGGCTTTGACTGTGTTCAAGATCCCTCCACCATTTTTTAATATCTCCAAATAGGGAACACCCTTGAGTTTCAAAGCAAATTCTTTTTCTCGTGAACCCCCATGCACCAAATGCGT
>JAAYZB010000113.1 GCA_012515085.1 Acholeplasmataceae bacterium | reverse complement strand
CAGGCGTTGGGCTCGGGAGTGATCTACAAATATGATGCGGTTGCCAATATATATTTTGTGATCACGAACCATCACGTCATTGAAGATGGCAACAATTTCAAGATCGTTTTCTATGAAGGCAGTAAAGTCACTGCGTATCGCTTGGGTTATGACAGTGATGTGGACGTTGCTGTACTTTATTTTAATGGAGATAACTTGCCGATTGTTCCCACAATATCGGTATTGGGAGATTCGGATGCTGCTGAAGCGGGTAATATTGTGATTGCCGGAGGTAATCCTCGCGGGTATGATTTTTATGGATCTGTGACGCTGGGCATCGTCTCGGGAGTCAATCGGGATGTGGAGAATCCCAAGGTTCTTTATATACAACATGATGCGTCGATCAATTCCGGAAACAGTGGGGGTCCGTTGTATAACCTAGAAGGTGAAGTCATCGGAATCAACGTGCTCAAATATGCCTCCGAAGATATCGAAGGCATGGGATTTGCGATTCCCATTAATCAAATCAAAACGATGTTAGCGGAAATGGAAGAAGGAGCACCAACCACATAAATATGATTTGTTATTTTGTCCATTGGATCGTCTTGTGACGATCCTTTTTAAGATAAAAAAAATACCCTTTTTGCACGAGTTGTGCTAATTAAGGGTACGTTTTTTCATTCAAGTTCGAGATGAGTTAAAGCAGGTTATGCCCGAGTCACTTTGCCGCTTTTTAAGGCTCTCGCCGAAACATAGACACGTTTCACTTGGCCATTTTCGTCAACGATTCTGACTTTCTGCAGATTGGCTTTCCAAAGTTTTCTCGTCGCATGCATGGAGTGGGAGCGTTGGTTTCCCGACATGAATTTTTTCCCTGTCACTGCGCATTCTCTTGGCATGGTATCACTCCGTTTCTGTACTGATTTCAGCATATAATATTTTAACATAATCAGGGTAAAAAGCAAGCAATATTTTCTTTTATTTAATGAGAGACGTTGAAAGCAAATGCCTCAGGGACATAGTTATTGCTTTTTTACGAGGGGTATGTTAAAATGTGTTTGCTTTTTTGAACCTCAAAGTAACATATTGATAATGAAATAAAATCAGAAATCAGGTTCCATACGAATCGCATTTACAGGAGGATACAATGGATTCAATGCAATTGGATGGACAATTGTTAAAGCAAATGATAATCAACGGCAGTATCAAGTTGAGAAATAATATGGAACGAATCAATCAGCTCAACGTGTTCCCCGTTCCAGACGGAGATACCGGATCAAACATGTCTTCAACCATGGCTTCAGGAGTTAAAGCGTTGTTATCTGTTGAAGAACAGTCGATTGGTCAAGTGGCCAAACTGCTCGCTCGCGGAATGTTAATGGGTGCAAGAGGCAATTCCGGGGTCATTTTATCGCAATTATTCAGTGGCATGGCATCGAGTCTAAAAGGGTTAGATGTTGCGGATCCGGTAGATTTTGCCAAAGCCTTGCGTCAAGGGGTGGAACAGGCATATGCTGCCGTGATCAATCCGGTGGAAGGGACAATGCTGACGGTCGCAAGAGAAGGAGCGGACAAAGCCCTGTCTGTCTCGGATTCTGTTTCGTCGTTCTCAGAATTGTTCCATCTATATATTGAAGAGCTCGAAATGTCATTAGAACGAACACCTGATTTGCTACCGATTCTAAAAGAAGTCGGTGTGATCGATTCGGGTGGAGCAGGATATATCGAGGTGATTCTGGGAATGGCCGATGCCTTAGATGGAAAAATCTATGAAGAAGCTTTAACTTCAAAACCGGATACGCTCACAGCTCCCCATATCAATTTGGATGAAATTCATGGTGGACGCGATTTTGGTTATTGTACTGAATTTATCATGCAAATCGAAAAAATGGATGAATTCAGTCAAAAAGATTTTATTGACATGATCTCTCCGCTAGGAGATTCCTTGGTCGTGGTTCGGGATGAAAACATTCTTAAAGTCCATATTCATACAAAAACACCGGGAGATGCGTTGAATTTGGCTCAGCATTTCGGATATTTTATAAATTTAAAAATCGAAAACATGATGCTTCAACATACCGAAGTCTTGTTGCATCAGCCGGAAATCTCCAATGATCCTTGTGAATGCGGACACGACCACTCTCGAATCTTGGCGCCCAAGATTCATAAGAAATATGCATTGATTGCGGTTGTGACAGGAGAAGGTCTTAAAGATACCTTTATCGAAATGGGTTGTGATTATATCGTCGAAGGCGGGCAAACCATGAATCCGTCTATTGATGATTTTCTCAGCGCTTGTGAACAAATCAGTGCCGATTATATCATCATCATTCCGAATAACAAAAACGTGATATTATCTGCTCAAACAGCAGCCAAACTGGTGGAAGGAAAAGAAGTAAGGGTATTACCCGCAAAAACCTTGGCTCAAGGATATGCCTCACTCACCATGTTTGACGCGACTCAGGATATTGATAAGAACATCAAGGATATGTCAAGTCATATTGCCCATGTGAAAACCGGTGAGATCACCTATTCGATCCGTGATAGTGTCAATAACGGTGTTCAGATCAAGAAAGATGATTATATGGGGATCTTTGACGATGAAATCAAAGTGGCCTGTCCGGATCGTGAACAATGTGCAAAAGAATTGATTCGATCCATGATAGATGAACATTCGGAGATCATCACCTTGATCATTGGTTATGATGTTCCTGAAGCGGAAATTGCCGAAATCAAAGCAATGATCGAAGCGGAATTCGAGCTTGAGGTTGATGTGATCGAAGGCGGTCAAGATATTTATTCTTACATCATATCAGTTGAGTAAAGGGTATTGAAAATACCCTTTTTTTTCTATATAATGGGGAAAAAAGGAGGGTTTCGTCTTGAATCGGTTGCTGGAAGTGAAAGGCATTGGCAAAGTTATAGCGGCCAAATTGGCACAAGAAGGGATCGATACTCCGGAAAAACTGATTGAACGTTTTCCCAATCGGTATCTTGAAAAAAAGATCTCGGCTTTTTGCTGTGCAAATATAGCTGAAACTATCACGTTGACCGGAACGATCACGTCAATGCCGAAAGTTACCTATATTCGAAAACATTTGACGAAGTTAACCTTTCAAATTCGTGCCAACGATGCGGAATTTTCGGTGTCTATTTTTAATCGAGAATTCTTAAAAAACACATGTCAGATCGGAGCAATAGTGGTAGTGACAGGCAAGTTTATGCATCATTTCAAACAATTCACTGCCAGCGAAATCGTATTGAAGAAAAATTTTCAAGAAGGAATTGAACCAATTTACCACTTGAAAAGTCTGGGATCACATCAATTTCATAAAATTGTTCAATCGGCTATGCTCCAAACAATTGCCCATATGCCTGAGACTATTCCGGCTGATTTGATTTCTAAGAGGGAGTTGCCCAGTCGATCAAAACTGTTTTCAATTGTGCATTCGCCAAAAACGATGGAGGAAGTCCATTTAGCTACAAAACGGATCAAATACGAGGAGTTATTGCTCTTTTCTCTCAGAATCGAAGCTTTTAAGAAGCTGAATCAACGGATTGTCAAAACACCAAAATCATACCGAATTGATCAGATCAGACAATTCATCAAAACCTTGCCCTTTGAATTGACCACCGATCAAAAAGAAGCCACGAATGCCATTTTTATGGATTTGAAAGCACCCAAGCCTATGAATCGACTGTTGCAAGGAGATGTCGGCAGTGGGAAGACGATCTGTGCAATTATAGCGGCACTTGCGGTCGTAACTGCAGGATACCAAGTTGCGTTCATGTCCCCAACGGAAATTTTGGCACGCCAGCACTATCAAACGCTCCAAAGATATTTGGAAAAAGAAGGGATCCAACCGGTTTTTTTAACGAAAAATGTCACCGGGGCAGAGCGCCAAAGGGTTCTCGAACAGATGCAAAATGGAACCTGTTCGGTTATCGTCGGCACCCATGCTTTAATTCAGGATGCCTTAGTTTTTCATCGTTTGGGAATGGTGGTTATTGATGAACAACACCGATTTGGCGTCAACCAGCGCAAAGCGCTCAGAGAAAAAGGGGGAGCACCCGATTGTCTTTTTTTGAGTGCAACACCGATTCCAAGATCACTGGCCATTGCGCTATTTGGTGATATGGACATCAGTACGATCAAAAGCATGCCAAGCGGACGACAGCCGATCAAGACGACAATAGTCGGTCTAGACGAATTTGATTCGATTCTTCCTGACATTCGTCAAGAGCTTGATAAAGGGCATCAGGCTTACATGATTTGTCCGCTCATCGCAGAAAGCGATACAATGGATCTCGTGTCTGTTTCTGAAGCGACCCGTGAAATCAAAAAAGTCTTACCAAAATCAGTGTCGATCGCGATGTTGCATGGCAAGATGAAATCCGAAGAAAAAGCCAAGATTCTCGATGATTTCTTTCAGGGCAATACCGCAGTCCTTGTATCAACTACTGTTGTAGAAGTCGGCTTGGATTGCCCCAACGCCACTGTTATGATCATTTTGAATGCCGAGCGCTTCGGGTTAGCACAGATTCATCAAATCCGGGGGCGTGTAGGCCGAGGACATTCAGCATCGAGTTGTTATTTGATTGTAAATCCTGAACTTGAGATTCGCGACCGTTTGGGAATTTTGGAAAAAACCAATGATGGATTTCAAATTGCCGAAGCGGATCTGGATCTTCGCGGTCCCGGTGAAGTGTTTGGTGAAGAACAAACCGGGATTCCTCGGTTTAAAATGGCAAACATGGTCCGTGATATTCAGTTGATGGAAGTAGCTTTTGCGGACGCAAAACAATTGATTGACTCTCCCGATCCTTTGTCAAGGGTGTTGGTCCATACAGCAATTTCCGAAATCCAGGCTTATTTTCTCGATTGAACTATGATATACTGTCCCTATCAAGAGGTGGAAATATGATACGAATCGGCATTGATGCCATGGGCGGTGACTACGCCCCAAAAGAACAAGTCTTAGGAGCCATGATGGCTATTAGAAACATCCCCGATATTGAACTGACTCTCTACGGCGATCCAGACCAGATAAATAAGTGGTGTACGGATAAGACACGTCTATTGATTAAGCCAACCGCCTATGTGATTTCAATGGGTGAGCATGAGCCGATCAAAGCAATCAAAGAACACCCGGACTCTTCGATGGCATCAATGCTCGCCAGTTTGAGAAAAGACGAGAATGATGCCGTTGTATCCAGTGGCGCGACCCAAGCGTTGATTGCTGGAGCTCATATTTTAGTTCGTCGGATGCAAGGATTCAAACGAACAGCGATTGCGCCAGTTATTCCATCGATATCGGGAAAGGAAACCATTCTGTTGGATGCGGGGGCAAACTTGGAAATTCGGCCAGAGCACATGTTGCAACAGGCTTATTTCGCTTCGGTTTATGCCCGTGAGGTCTTAAATAGAGAACACCCGGTAGTTGGGCTCATCAACATTGGAACAGAAGAAGGCAAAGGGCGTCAATTCGATCAAGAGGTTTTTCAACTGTTTCAAGAGACCGATCTGTTCGATTTTTATGGTAATGTTGAACCAAAGTCCATTTTCGATCCTCCCTGTGACATCTTAATCAGTGACGGTTTTACCGCCAATATCGTGATGAAGACGATGGAAGGGACTGCCAAAGGAATTGGTTTCATGTTAAAAAGAGAATTGACGCGGTCTTTTTGGGGAAAAATCGGAGCTTTGCTTGCCAAACGGAATTTAAACCAGTTTAAGCGCTCCATCGCTCCAGACGAGATTGGTGGAGCTCTGATTTATGGTCTTTATCGTCCAGTCATAAAAGCTCAAGGCGCATCAAAAGCCTATGGTTTTTATAATGCCATACGCCAAGCGGCGACGATTGTCCGCAACCAAGTTTTTCAAAAAGTCGAAAACTATATTCAAAAATCAAAGGCGGATGATGCCAGTGAATGAGAAATTACGAGAACTGGAACATTTCTTTAATCTCAAGTTTAATGATTTTAATTTGTTAATTTGCGCAATGACACACTCCTCCTATGCCAATGAACACGACACCGAAAGCAACGAACGCATGGAGTTTATCGGCGATGCTGTTTTGGATTTGGCAGTTGGCACATACTTGTTTCAAAAATTAGATGAACCTGAAGGCGTTTTGACCAAAAAAAGAGCTCAAGAAGTTTGTGAAGGTAGTCTTCATGACTATGCAAAGAGTTTTCGTTTAGGGCAATACTTGTTGCTGGGAAAAGGTGAGGAGAAGAACGGCGGAAGAGAAAAATCGACAGTATTGGCCGATGCATTCGAAGCCTTGATTGGTGCTGTATTTTTAGATAAAGGCTATTCGGAAGTTTTCAAGATTTTAAACAAAGTCGTTTTTCCCATAATTGACCGGTCACTGCATGAAGAAGATAATGACTTTAAAAGCAAACTTCAGGAAATGGTCCAGTCCGATAAGCGGACTTTGAGCTATTCGATTGTTTCTGAATCGGGACCGCCACACGATAAAGAGTTTGTGGCTCGAGTAGTCATGGACGACGTCATCATGATGGGCCAAGGAAAAGGAAAAACAAAGAAAGAAGCCGAGCAGAACGCCGCTCGAATGGCTTTGGAAAAAATGGCGGAAAGCAAGAGTTAGCCATCAACAGGAACAGGGGGAAAAGATGAATTATCTATTAGCCAAAAGACTGATAGAAGACGGAATCCTTGATTTTGACAAACTGGTGTTTCGTCAGTACAAATCGATTAGTCTTAGTGAAATTGAAGCTTTTATCCTAATTGAACTTTGGCATCAGAAACAACAAGGAAATACTTTTTTGAATTCAGCCAAAATTGGTAAGACTGTGACCATTCCGAAAGAGGAATTGCTCACAATTTTGGCTGAATTGATGAAAAAGGAATTATTGACAATTCAAATCCGAAAAACGAAATCCGGAAAAGAAACCGAAGCTTTTTCGCTAGACAACGCTCTAGAAAAGCTTTTGGCAGCCTATGAGGACGAAATCCGCGATGAAATCATCAACCGGCCAAAGAAGTTTTCTTCCTCCGCTGATGAAATCGTCGATTTGATCGAAACCCACTTTCAAAAACAATTGACACCGTTAGAAATAGAAATCATTCAAAAATGGCTAGATGAAGATCACTTTGAATTGCTCGACATTAAAAAAGCATTGCTGGATGCCGTTAAAGCGAACAAACATTCACTCAGTTATGTCGATGGGATCTTAGTCAAGCGTCGGGCAAAAGCCAAGCCGACCGATGCGACGACATACAACCACGAGAAGTCGGAAGCATTGAAGACTTTCTTTGACTCATTGGATAGCAAATGACCTCAAAACAAACAGCTGCCCGAATCTATCAAGAGATTGCCAAACTGTATCCGGATGCCCGATGTGAACTTCACTATACCAACCCGTTAGAATTATTGGTGGCAATCATGCTGAGCGCGCAAACAACAGATGTGTCAGTCAATAAAATAACGCCAACACTGAATCAAAAATACAAAACGATCAATGAGTATGCCCTTGTGACTCAAGAGGAACTCGAGAATGACCTTCGCCATTTAGGACTGTATAAAAACAAGGCGGAGAATATCCGCAAGATGGCTATAAAAGTCTTAAATGAATTTGCTGGAGAGATCCCTACCAATCAACAAGAGTTGGAGACGCTTCCAGGCGTAGGGCGGAAGACAGCCAATGTATTCTTGGCGGAGTGTTGCCATGTGCCTCGCATCGCTGTCGATACACATGTTTCTCGCGTATCGACCCGATTGGGATTCGCATCCGAGAAAGATACTCCGGAAAAAATCGAAAAAAAATTGATGAAACTCTTTCCGGAGGATGTGTGGATTGACTTGCATCATAAATTAATTTTTTTTGGAAGATATTTTTGTAAAGCGAAAAAACCTAATTGCATCAACTGTCCAATCATTTCTGACTGTCAGAAACCACAATTATAGTGGTTTCTTTTATTTTGTTCAAAAAACGCATCTAACCTCACAAAAATATCTATATTTTCTCAAAAGAAAACGATTGATTTTTCTGTTTTCTTTTCTATAATATATTTATAGGGACACATTTCACATTTCACTGACACCAAGTACGATTGCTTCATAGAAAAAGGAGAAACGAAATGGTCAGAAAACTACAACATGTTCTACAAAAACGCTTAGAAGAAATGTATCAGTACTATTATAAAGGCATTGGTAGTTCTATCCGGAAACGCCGGTTGGAAATGAGGATGACACAGGAGATCCTGGCCAAGGGGATCTGTTCCAACACGTATATCTCTAAAATCGAAAACAATGCAATCGTGGTCAAACGAGAAAATTTGTCTCTCATCATGGAACGGATGAATTTACCGCTATCTGCCATTGGATTTCCAGAGGAGATGGTCGATATTCTTGAAAGGTCCTTTAGACTCTTTTGTCAAAAAGATATCCACGGATATGAACAGCTGATTGCGGATATTGCGAAATATGAATTTGGAATTTTGATTCAGGTTGCGAGACTTGGGTATTATGTATTAATTGGCGATTCCGATGCCGCAAGACCAATCTATGATGAATTATTTCGATATTTGAACGCCCTAGAAGAGTACGGTCTTGTGATATTTATTCTGTATGCCTGTTGGTACAATATCTTGATTTTTGATTATGAAACCGCCCGAAATATCATTGAACTGATTGAAAGCTCATTATATCTATCCGATGATATTTTTGCCATGTTTCATTATTTAGAGTATGTCATCTATGGCAATTTGCATAGCTTTCATAAAGCTCGATCAGGATTGTTGATGGCCAGGGGTTACTTCTTTGAATCCAATAATCTTGCCCGAATGGGTGAAATGATGGTATATAAAAATCTGTTTGAGCTCTATGAATATCCAGAGGCGAATTTTATATTCAATGCGGAAGGTATCGACTATCTTTCTCCAAGCCAACGAAACTTTTATTTATGGATGTTGACAACTGCGAATACGAATCCGGATTCTTTCCGAGATTTCTTTGATCCAAGTGGAAAATACTGCTTTGAATTCCTTTATTTTCTTGCGATTAGGTACCATCAAGACGGACTTATAGAAGCGTATGAAAAAACAAAAGTCCAATTAGCAGAAAAAATCTGTGAAAAACCAGCACCGGTTGATTTTCATCAATTGTTAATTCAAAGAGAGCACAAACATTCTCTAGAATATAAGGAAAACTTAATCAATATCTTATTGCCCTATATTTTATCGATCCAGAATATCCATTTGTTGCGACTTCTAACCGATGAAGTCGTAGAGATATGTTCAAGGAATAAGCGTTATAAAGATGCACTGGGTTATCAGGAAAAATTTAAACAAACACTGTTTCAATTGCAAAGCTTGAAAAAGTATGCAATAGATTGAACGCTCATAGCTATAAAAAAACGCCTGAAAATTTCAGGCGTTTTCAACGAGTCTCATAATGGTTTTTGCTAAGGATAGATAAATAATACCGATCTTATCCGTTTCTGAAAATATGGAAGGATTTTCGCCGGTTGGTTGACCGAGGGGAATTTGCCCGAGAAGCGGAACCAAGAGTTTTTCCGAAACGGCTTCTCCACCACCTTCGCCAAAAACCTTGTGGCGGTGGTTATCTATTTCTAGCCAAGACATATTTTCAATGACGCCTAAAAGTTCTTGTTGCAAGCTTTTTGCTGCGAAACCAGCCTTAATGGCGATGTGAGAGGCACTGGGATGTGGGGTGGTGACCAATAGTAGTTTGATATCAGCGACAAATTGTCGAAGATCCATCATCACGTCACCGGTTCCTGGAGGCAAATCTACCAATAAATACTCGAGTTCAGGACTCCATAAGGTATCATCAAAAAAGATCTTTAGTACTTTTCCCAACATGGGGCCTCGCCACAATAAAGCGCGATCTGTATCGACCATGTATTCTGTCGAGACCATTTCAATACCATCTACGGTGATCGGAGTCACTTTTCCATCCGCATTACTTTCCAGAATTCGATTTTCACAGTCGAGGATCTTGGGCATATTGGCACCATAGATATCCGCATCCAGAATGCCGACCTTCTTGCCAAGGCGGGTCAAGGCATAAGCCAAGTTGGCAGTGACAGTAGATTTTCCCACTCCGCCTTTTCCCGAAGCGATGCCCAATATTTTGACTTTTTTTCCCAAGTGTTCAGGCCTGCTTTGTTCATAATCCACAACCAATCCGGCAAATCCAAGATCGATTTTGACAATTTTGGCGAGTTCTCGAGTCAATTGATTGGTGACGTCGGGATTCTTTTTCCCCACCTCGATTAATAAAATGACGGTATTTTTTTCTGGATCGATTCCCAAATGCTTGATGGCCTGTAACGCCCCTAATGATTGATTACGGCTGGGATCGATGATGTTTTCAATGTATTTATTTATTTGCTTGGTTGTCATGATCAACTCTCCTTCTATCTGCATAATTCATTATACTCGCTTTGAAAAGCGTTTTCCAGCATAATTACCTGTGGTTTCTCATCCCTCATCTTTACAGGTTGATAGTGCAAAGGGTATAATACTTGTCATAGGGGATGGTTGGATGTATCTACATTTTTTGAAAAAAGCGCTGCCGTTACCAGATTTAAAAGAATTTGAGCGATATTTGTTCGTCGGTCCGCATCCCGATGATATAGAAATTGGAGCTGGCGGATTTGTTGCTAGGTTAAAACGATGTCAGAGACCCGTGTGCTTTGTCGTTGTCACGGATGGTAGTTCGGGATCGCAAGACACCCAAACGGATCCCCTAGCATTGACGGAAGTTCGAAGAAAAGAAAGCACGGTTGCCCAGACGATTTTAGGAGTTGAAACTATCCACTTTCTTGATTTTCCTGATGGCGGAAAGTATTCATCTTGGGATGTCGCAAGAAAACTTGCGCCGATCATTCTCGAATGGAATCCGGATGTGATCGTTGCTCCCGATCCATTGATGCCTTCGGAGATACACCCTGATCATCTTCGAACAGGGCAAGCGGTGCAACTGGCCGCATTAATGGCCGCTTATCCACTCGTATATCGAAAACAGATTGAAACACCACCGGATTTTTTACCCGAAAAGTTCCGAATGCGCGCACTGGCATTTTATTATACCCACCGAGCGAATCAAAAAATGACTCTGGATAAAAGCGATTTTGCTTTGCAGGCCAAGGCCATTAAAGCCCATCACAGCCAGTTTGAAGATTCACAGGAATTAAATGAGATTTTGCGGTATTTAAAAATCCGTGGGCGGATGTTTGGAAGTATTGGAAAGCACCATAAAGAGGGGTATTTCGTGCTTGGAGAGAACCATCAACATTGCTTCCCCGAAGTCAATCGCTATTAAGGGAATTTTCTTGACTTTGAAGTTTAAAGCAAGTATAATTGACTTGCTGTGCTGAGGTGATATCATGAAGTTTTCTCTTCAAGAACTGAGAAAACAGCAAACGACAGACAATCGAATCGATTTTGTATCCGATTGCTCTTCATTCATCACGAGTGATTTAGAAGATTTGGTCGGTATCTCTCCAGTTCAAGTGTCAGGCACCTATTTTGTCCATGAAGCAGACAATCGTTATATCTTCGATCTCCGGATTCGCTGCCATTGTATCATGCTTTGTGCCGTGACACTGGAAGAAGTGACGGTACCACTGGACTTTGAGACAATACTGGAGTTTTCGGAAAAAATCACCGATGATTACACGTTCCCGATTCAAGGGACAACCATTGATTTAGATCCCATCATCTTTTCGGAGATATTGGTGGAAAAACCCATGAGAGCCTTGAGTCCGAACGCGAATCAAAAGGATTTTTCTGAAATTGTCAGACTGGATGATGAAGAAAGACTGAAAGACAATCCCTTTTCAAAGCTAAAAAACAAATCATAATAGGAGGTGACATCATGGCAGTACCTTTTCGCAAGACCAGCAAAGCCGTCAAAAGAAAAAGAAGAACACATTTCAAGTTAAACGCACCGACAATGGTCGTTTGTCCAAACTGTGGTGAATTGACGCTTTCGCATCAAGTCTGCAAAAAATGTGGTTATTACAAAGGCAAATTGGTTGTCGAGCCCAAACCCGAAAAACCAGACAAAGAGTAACGAAAAGAAAAGAAGCGCTGAATGATTCAGCGTTTTTCTTTTTCTTGAGACATCAATCCATGGTATAATGGTCCATGGTGATACAGATGAGCGACCACATAACGGTCTTGAAAGAAGAAGCGATCAGCTATTTGAATGTCCATCCAAACGGGATCTATGTGGACGCCACACTCGGTGGAGGAGGCCATTCTGAAGGGATTCTGACTCGTTTGAAAGACGGGCATTTATATGCATTTGATCAAGATACAGAAGCGATAAAACGAGCAACATCACGACTGGAACAATTCGCAAACATCACAATCATTCAAGATAACTTTGTCAATCTAAAAGCTCGTCTAGAGGAATACGCCATCGACGGAATAGACGGCATCCTTTTTGATCTCGGAGTGTCTTCTTTTCAATTTGATACACCCGAGCGAGGGTTTTCTTACCAGTTTGATCATCGATTGGATATGCGGATGAATCAAAACGAATCATTAAGTGCCTATCAGATTATCAATACTTATTCAGAACCCGATTTAGCAAAGATCATTTTTCAGTACGGTGAAGAACCATTCGCACGGATAATCGCTCGGCAAATTGTCCGGAAACGATTAGAAAAACCGATTGAAACAACATTGGAACTTGTCGATGTAATCAAACAATCATTACCAGAAAAAGTATTGAGAAAAAAAGGCCATCCCGCAAAACAGACATTTCAGGCATTACGAATTGCCGTTAACGATGAGCTGGGTGTATTGCGGATGGCATTGAAAGATGCGGTGTCTTTATTGTCGCCGGGGGGCAGAATCGTCACGATTTCCTTCCATTCGTTGGAAGATCGGATCTGCAAGCAGCTTTTTCGGGAATTATCGAGTGATTTAACGCCAAAAGACGTCATGATTTTACCAAGTGAAAGGCCAATCTTATCCCTTATTACCAAGCACGTGATCACCCCGTCAGAAGGTGAAATCCTGGCAAACAATCGCGCTAAGAGTGCCAAACTGAGAGCCGCGGAGAAAACACGCTAGGAGAAGCGGTTTTTATTGACACAAAATGGGGATTGTGATATCATATTTTTGCGATTTGTGCAGGCATAGTTCAATGGTAGAACATCAGCCTTCCAAGCTGATTATGAGGGTTCGATTCCCTTTGCCTGCTCCATATTGGGAATATTCCCCGGTTCGATAGGGGTTTCATGTTCGGGAAGAGTATCGAAGCGGTTGTAACGAGCTGCACTCGAAATGCAGTTGTCCGCAAGGGCACGTGGGTTCGAATCCCACCTCTTCCGCCAGGTCGAGATGTGGCGCAGTTTGGTAGCGCGCTTGGTTCGGGACTAAGAGGTCGTGGGTTCGAATCCCATCATCTCGACCAT
>JAAYZB010000112.1 GCA_012515085.1 Acholeplasmataceae bacterium | reverse complement strand
TAGACGAACCCACGTTCTTGAAAGAAGCGATGAATCGCATAAGACACGACGGATCGGACCCGAAAGATTGCTTGAAACAAGTTGGTTCTAACCCGAAGATGCAAGTTTTCGCGTAAAAACTCTCGGCTGTGACGTTTGGGTTGTATCGGATAGGTTTCTGGACTGTCTCCAAGCAAGCGAATGCTTTCCGCTTTGATTTCAAACGGTTGTTTTGTCCCCAAAGAGGGTGTGACGATCCCAGTTACTTCAATTGCGGAGCCTGCACGATATTTTTGAATATCCCTGAATTGAGCGATATGGCCTTCTTCATACACTATTTGAACCGTTGTGAAAGAGGAACCATCGCTCAAGTCGATGAACCCGAATTCCTTTTGTGCACGGTTATTACGGACCCACCCTTGAAGTAAAACGGTTTGATCCGTGAATTGCTCAAAATTCATTTGCAAGGTTTTGATGGTCGTTTCCATAGTGAACTCCTTGATGGCGATCCTTTCCGCCGTATTGGTTTATAAAAAACAAAATCGCCCTTCCAAGCAAGGACGAAACGTTTCCGTGGTACCACCTTTATTCCGGTATAACCGGCACTTGGCATCCTTAACGCGGATGATTTCGGACAGGTCTACTCTATTCTTCTGTCTCTCCCGGTGTTATTCAGACCCGCTGACGGCCGGGGCTTCCACCCTCCCCCGTTCGCTTTCCGATGGCGCGTCTTACTTCTCCGTTCCTTGATTTATCCCTATTATAGCATAAACAACGGCTTTGTAAAGTCACTTCAACAAGAATCGCTTATTCGTTTAACAAACTGAAAACCGGCCGCGCACGGCCGGTTCTAAGTCATAATCATTGAAACAAACTGGAGATTCCTTGATCATCGATGATGTTGATGATGCCTTGTCCTAGTAATCCCGCAACGGACAATTGGACCAGTTTCGGAAAACGCTTCGACTCAGGAAGCAGGATGGTGTCGGTGCAAACCATTTCGCTGATGGGGGAGTTCGTTATCCGGTTCATGGCGTCCCCCGACATCACGGGATGGGTGCAGCAGGCGTAGACATCCTTGGCTCCAGCTTCTTTCAAGGCATTTGCGGCAGCGACGACGGATCCGCCAGTGTCGATGATATCGTCATAGATGATGCAATTCTTTCCTCTCACGCGGCCGATGATGTTCATGACCTCGGCCACATTCGGTTCCGGTCGGGTTTTATCGATGATGGCGATCGGTGCTCCCATCACATCAGCCAGCATCCTTGATCTGGCGACGCCGCCGTGATCGGGGGATACAACGACCAAATCCGTGAGTTCTTTTTCTTTCATGTATTTGGCGATGATCGGCAGGGAACGGAAGTTGTCGATCGGGATGTTAAAGAATCCTTGGAGTTGCGCCGCGTGCAAATCCATGCTGATGACGCGGGTCGCGCCGGCAACCTGCAACAAGTCTGCGACTAATTTCGCTGAAATCGGTTGCCGCGATTTCGCTTTGCGGTCCTGACGGGAGTATCCATAATAAGGAATCACAACATTGATTTCCCGAGCGGAGGCCCGTTTCAGTGCATCCATCATTATTAATAATTCCATCAGATGCTCATTCACCGGTTCGTTGGTGGATTGAATCACAAAAACCTTGTGTCCACGGACGGTTTCCGGAATATCGATGCTGATTTCGCCGTCAGCGAAACGCGAGACATCACAACTGCTGAGTGGAATACCAATGTAATCTGCAATTGCTTGTGCTAGTTTTTTGTTGGAACTTAACGCGAAAATCTTGACTTTTGATCCATGAAAGATCGCCATTCTTATCCTCCGTTATAAATCATTATCCTCTACATTTGATTATACTATACAATCCCCAAATAAAAAAGTGCCAACTTTGTGAGGATGGCACTTTACGCGCGGCGAGTTACATTATTCGGTGGAAAGTTCCGGAAGTTTTTCGAAAGCTTCAAGGACCGCTTTTTCAATGGCACTTCTGGTTTCCGTGTTGATGGGATGAGCGACGTCCTTGAATTCTCCATTCGGCATTTTGCGACTGGGCATTGCAACAAAAAGCCCGTTTTTGCCTTCAATGATCCGTAACTCATGAACAACAAAGCACTCGTCAATGGTAATGGCGGCAATACCGACTAAACGGTTATCTCCATTAACTCTTTTCGCACGAACTTCTGTTATCAACATATTACCACCTCTTTTGAATGATTATATCATGTGAAAAATGCATTTTCCAGTTGTTTTTAGAATATTTTTTATTTAAAATCGAAACTATCAACAAAATAATTTTCGCGAAGTCTTGCGATAAAACGGGAATCAGTCTTTTCACCCCGCCGTAAAAGTTTGATAAAAGTGGATCCGGAGCCGGTCATGACCAGTCCTTTACTTCCAAATTGTGATGTCATCTCTTCGGCCAGCGTCCTTAATTCCGGTGTTGAATTCAGGACAATTTCTTGTAAACTGTTGTGACACAGTGAAGAAAATCCCTCTATATCTTTTTCCGTCAATTTCGCAAGCGCTGGTTCAATATCTCT
>JAAYZB010000111.1 GCA_012515085.1 Acholeplasmataceae bacterium | reverse complement strand
CGGTCTTTTCTTCATCGATCTCGATCCCGAGTTGATTAAAGAAGAATGCGACAAACGCGCTTATCTCCGCGGGGCATTCTTGGCGGGAGGATCGATCAATAGCCCGGATACAGCGTCTTATCATTTGGAAATCCAGACTTTTTCGGAACACCAAGGACAAATCATCGCGAATTTGGCAAACGAATTTTCTTTAAATGCAAAAATCACCAAGAATCGGCGGGGGATGATTGTTTATATCAAAGAAGCCGAAAAAATCGCGGACTTTCTTCGTGTGGTCGATGCGACCAATTCACTCTTCACCTTTGAAGATTCGCGGATCAAGCGTGATTTCAAAAATTCGATCAACCGGGTGATCAACTGCGATATCGCCAATGAAAAGAAAGCGTTGGACGCGGCTGAAAAGCAATTGGAACAGATCAAAATCGTCGAAGAACATGTCCAAGGACAATTGTCCAAAGGGCTTCTGGAAGCGATTCGATTGCGGAAAACGTATCCCGAAGCCACATTGAGTGAATTGTCACGGCTCTCAGAAGAGCTGCTCGGCAATGCTATTTCCAAATCAGCTCTCAACCATCGGTACCGGGCTATCAAGGAATTGGCCGATCCTTGGGCGAGAAAGAACGAGTCCAAATGATCAAGGGTGTTGGGACGGATATCGTCCAAATCAGCCGATTGACGGAAAAAATTGCTCATAAAGTGCTCTCAGCCAAAGAGTTGGAAGCCTATAACGGATTCAACGCGGAGTCACGAAAACGGGAGTACCTGGCTGGGCGGTTTGCGGCGAAAGAAGCGCTCTTGAAAGCACTGCCGAAAGAGTACCGGAACATCAACCTGACGGAGATAGTGATCATCAACGACAGTGAAGGAAAACCGAGGCTGGAATCGCCATCATTTCCGAAGATGTCGGTGGCGCTCTCGATCGCGCACGAACGCGATGTTGCGATTGCTTTTTGTGTTCTAGAAACCATTTTGGAATGATTTCTGGGGAGGGCGACGAAAAAGATTACCGAATCAACTTCGATATTGCTTGCATAAACCCTTCATTTTAGGTAAAATGATATTTGCTGAGGTGAAAATATGGCGACATACAAAAGTGGATTTAAGAAACAAAGCGCAGAACAGATGCTCCTCAAAGTGATCATCGGCATCATCATTGCGGTATTCGCAATCGTGCTGGTGGCCTTTATCTATGATATAGCGACGAAAAACCGCTATTATTCAGATTATACTCACATAACGAAGTATGCGGAAATCATGACCCAAACAGATGAGTCGATCCAGATTGAGGACTACATTGTCTATTTCTATTCCGGATCCTGCACGGCTTGCGAGTCGATTCAAAAAAAAGCCCTTCGTGAAATGGCAGGGATTGTAAAAGATGGCGGGAAAGTGTTCATGGTGAATACCGACAATATGACGGATCGGGAACCCAAGAAAGCCGAGTTCGAGGATGTTATCGAAGAAAATCTTTTGGTCCCGTCAGTTGTTGTGGTTCAAGATGGCGAATATTATGAATATGTGAGCAGCACAACCGCCGTTCTGGAGCTTTTGGAATCGATCAACGACGGAGCTTACGAACCGTTTAATGAGTAAAAATGCGCAAGTTTAAAACCCGAAAGGGTTTTTTTCTTTTCGGGATTATGTTATAAATAAAGACAGATGACAAGGTGGGATAAGATGGACTATTTCAATGAATCGTTGATCGAAAAAATTGCACTCGACTTGGCAATACGAAAAAACCAAGTCGAAGCCGTATTGAATTTGTTTCAGGAAGGTCAAACCGTTCCGTTTATTGCTCGGTATCGAAAAGAAGTGACCGGGTCTTTGGATGAGGAACAGATCCGTGCAATCGAGAAAGAATACGAATATGGTGTCAACTTCGAAAAACGAAAAGAAGACATCATTCGCTTGATCGATGAAAAAGGGATGTTGACGGATGATATTCGCCAAGCGATCCAAGAAGCCCAAAAGCTAGTGGATTTGGAAGATATTTATCGTCCTTACAAAGAAAAAAAGAAAACCAAAGCGACAGAAGCCATCAAAAAAGGCTTGGAACCTTTGGCGGTTTTGATTTTGACCTATCCGGAAACGGTGGATTTGGAGGCGATGGCCGCACCGTTTGTGACGGAAGAAGTACCATCGATTGAAGCGGCCTATGAAGGGGCCAAGCATATCATCGCTGAAATGGTGTCCGATAATGCGGATTATCGCAAATGGATTCGCGGGTACACCTATCAAAACGGCATGATTGTCTGCCAAAAGAAAAAAGAGGCCATCGACGATTTGAAGACATACCAAAACTATTACGAATATGAAGAACCACTCAAGAATATCAAACTTTACCGAATCTTGGCGATCAATCGTGCCGAGAGGGAAAAAGTGATCACTGTTAAAGTCGCGGTAGATATCGATCCCATCCACGTCTATTTGTTCAATCAGACGATCGGAAAACGCCAATCGGCGGTGGTTCCTTTGATTGAAGATGCCATTAAGGATGCTTACAAGCGGCTGATCGCCCCGTCGATCGACCGGGAGATCCGAGCCGATTTCACGGAAAAGGCGGAAGATCAAGCCATTCATATCTTTTCTGAAAACCTGCGAGCGTTACTTTTACAACCACCGCTCAAAGGAAAAATCGTGTTGGGTGTCGATCCGGCTTTTCGCACCGGCTGCAAGCTGGCTGTTGTTGATTCGTTCGGCAAGTTTATCGATAAAGGCGTCATCTACCCACATGAGGCCAGAGCGGGAGGGACTCCGGATCCCGCAAAATTGGAATTAGCAAAAAAACGCGTCTTGTATTTGATTGAAAAATACAATGTCGAAATCATCGCGATCGGTAACGGCACCGCCTCTAGAGAAACGGAAGCCTTTATCGTGGAGTTGATCAAAGATGCAAAATTGGCTTTAAAATATGTCATTGTGAGCGAAGCCGGAGCGTCTGTTTACTCCGCTTCCGACTTAGCTCGCCAGGAGTTCCCGGAATTTCAAGTCGAGGAACGCTCCGCCGTCAGCATTGCTAGGCGGATCCAAGACCCGTTGAGCGAACTCGTCAAAATCGATCCGAAATCGATTGGCGTTGGTCAATATCAACACGATGTCAGCCAAGCGAAGTTGGCGGAATCGCTCGATTTTGTCGTGGTAACAGCGGTAAACCGGGTGGGAGTCAACGTCAATACCGCTTCAGCATCACTGCTAAGATTCATCTCCGGTTTATCGGCAAATGTGGCGGGAAATATCGTCAGTTATCGTGAAGAAACCGGTCCTTTCAAAAACCGAGAAGCCATCAAGAAAGTACCGCAAATGGGCCCAAAGACCTTTGAACAGGCGGTCGGCTTTATGCGTATCATCGATTCGGATAATCCACTGGATAAAACACCGATCCATCCGGAAAGTTATGAGGTGGCGGAAAAGATCCTTCAGCATTTAGGCTTAAAGGCAGCCGATATTGGAACAAAACCTTGCATCGACAAGATCCAAGCACTTTCGCGCGAGACGCTCGCAAGAACATTGAATATCCATCCGATTACATTGAACGACCTCTGTGATGCCTTCATCGCCCCGACCAGAGACTTTCGCGATCAATTTCCGCAACCTCTACTCAAGAGCGATTTGTTACAGTTGGAAGATTTGAAGCCGGGAATGGAATTGCAGGGAACGGTTCGAAATGTCGTTGATTTTGGTGTGTTTGTGGATGTCGGCATCAAAGAAGCCGGCTTGGTCCACATTTCAAAAATGAGCAAACGCTATATTCATCATCCACTCGAAGTTGTTTCAGTAGGCGATATTGTCAAAGTATGGGTTTTAGGTGTTGATTTGGATCGTAAAAGACTTCAACTCAGCATGGTGGAACCGATAAGCATCAGTTGATCACCAAGTCATAAATCCAGGGGGAAGCCTATGCGATTTGATTTGTTGCTGGCTTCGATATTGATTGCGATAGCCAGTGTATTTCTGCTCGGAGTTTTTTTCATCTTTACCCGAAAAGGGGTATTGCTGGGATTCAGGCTGCTCGGGCTATTGGCATTTGCGACCAGCGTGTTTGTGATCGGGTATGCGGTGGATCTATTTTCAAATCAGGAAAGCGTCCAATTGGTCACGATTCATTTGACCTATTTCGGTGTTCCTTGGCTGATGGTTCTTTGGTTTTTCCTCTCTGTTCAACAAAAGACCCGTACTCGGACATTGTCTTTTCGGCAATACGGGATTTTTTTGAT
>JAAYZB010000110.1 GCA_012515085.1 Acholeplasmataceae bacterium | reverse complement strand
GCTGTGGGCTTCACCATTCCGATCATCGCATTCGCGAGCGTGGATTTCCCACACCCAGATTCGCCGACAATTCCGAAGGTCTCCCCGCTCTGGATCGATATGGATACATCCGTTACCGCTTGGATTCGCTTTTTTTGAAAGGCAAAAGCACCTTTTACCGGAAAATCAACGGAAACATTCTCCATGACGATAATGGGAACCTTTTTAGTCGTTTCGCTACTCATTGGGAGCCACCGCCTTTGATGTGGAGCGGATGCCAACAACGCACTTCGCAATTCTCATCAATCTTTACTAGAGGTGGCATCCTTTCTTCGCATTTTTTGGTTTTATAACGGCAACGCGGATGAAAGTAACATCCCGTGGGTTTGAACATCGGATGGGGTACGGAATCGGGAATCTGCACAAAGTGATGCTGAGTATCCGAGAGCTTGGGTACGGATCCAAGCAGTCCTTCGGTATAGGGATGATGAGGTGAGAGAAACAGGTCTCGTTTGTCCGCTTTTTCCACGATTTTACCCGAATACATGACATAAATGGTGTCTGCCATATTGGCAACCACCGACAGGTCATGAGTAATGAGCAACAAGGATACTTGGTGTTTTTTCTGCATATCGGAAAGCACGTTCAACACTTGCGCTTGGATCGTGACATCCAAAGCGGTCGTCGGTTCGTCCGCAATAATGAGTTTCGGCATGCAAGCGAATGCCATGGCGATCAAGACTCGTTGTCGTAAACCCCCTGATAACTGATGTGGGAAACTATTCGCTCTCGACTTCGCCTCGGGCACTCCCACCAAATCAAGCGCGCGGATGGTCTCGGCTCGAGCTTCCTTTTTGGAAAGATGATTGTGGCGAATATAGATTTCATCGATTTGTTTACCAATGGTCATAACCGGGTTCAAGGCCGTCATGGCATCTTGGAAAATCATCGATAGGGTCCTTCCCCTTAGTTCTTGCATTTTGCCATCCGAGTAATCTTTCAACTCTTCTTGATCCAGTTTTAATTCATCGACTTTCACAATGGCGGGAGGTGAATTCAACAGGCGCATGATTGCCAGTGACGTGACGCTTTTCCCGCATCCCGATTCACCGACCAAAGCAACACATTTTCCTTTTTCAATATCCAGGTTGATTCCTTCGACTGCTTTGATGATACCTTGTCCGGAAGGAAATATAACCTTTAGATTTCGCAGTTTGAGCATCAGTTCGGATTCGTTCATGCGATTTCCTCCTCTTTCTCGGCAAAATCACCCAATATCACGGACTCATCCATGGATTCAAACACTTCCTCGAGATAATTGTTGTTCAAAGTTTTGAAGATTTTGTAGATATTGCTGGATTGTTTCATCCGAGGATTCAAGATTTCTTCCATGACTAAGCCGATCCGCATAAACGAAAAGACCGAAAGGAATATGCCGATTCCTGGAGCGATGATCCACCACCAGTGACCAAAAAGAAGTGCACCGCCACTTTGGGCGTCTGCCAGCATCTTCCCCCAGCTGATCGCTGTCGGATCGCCAAGTCCCAAGAAACTGAGCCCCGCTTCCGCAATCATGATCCCGGCGCAAGTCAGCGCCGTATTCATGATGAGCAGATGCGATACTCCCGGTAAGATGTGTTTGATCATGATATGCCAACGGCTAGCACCAGCCAGTTCCGCGGCTTTCACATAATTGGCATTCTTTAAGACGAGTACCAACGATCGGATGACTCGAGCGAGCCCAGTCCAACCAAATAACACGAAAATGAAGATGATCATGAAATATGATTTTCCAAATAAATTGGTGAGGACGATGGTCAAGGGAAGCGTCGGGATCACGAGCATGATATCCACAGTCCGCATAATGAATGTATCCGCAAGGCCACCGACATAACCAGCGAGGATTCCCATGATCGCTCCTAAGAAAGCGATTGAAATCCCTGTTACCAACCCAACAATCAGCGACACTCGCGTTCCATAGATGAGCATGCTGAAAATATCTTGTCCCGTAGTAATGGTCGTTCCTAAGAGGTGATTCCAAGAAGGACTCAATCCTTTCGAGGCTCTCTCAGTCACATCATAAGGATCATAGGGAGCAATCAGTGGTGCAAAAATCGCCGTTAAGATCAACAATCCAACGATGATTAGGCCGATGCGGCCTTTGGGATGACGCCAAAGTTTTCCAATAAAACTACCAATGGGACGAAAAAAGCGTTTCAGCCCTTCTCCACAAATTTTCAATAGGTGATAAAGCTTCTTTTTCATCGTTTCTCACCTACAGTCACTCGCGGATCAAGGAGACTATAGCAGAGCTCCGTGACCAAATTCGCCACGATCGCAAACGCAGACATAAAGAGCATGATGCCCATCATCAAGGGATAATCATTGGTGTTGTTCGCCTCGAGGAAGAGCGTCCCCATGCCATTCCAGTTAAAGATCTGTTCGATGATCACGGCACCCCCAATCAGTCCGGAAATCGACATTCCGAGTGAGGTGACGATCGGCAGCATCGCATTTCGGAGCGTATGCTTGAAGATGACTTGATTGCGCGACAGCCCTTTGGCTCTTGCAGTCAAAATGAAATCTTCATTTGTGACCGCAATCACAGCGTTCCGTGTGCCTTGACCATAGCCGATGATTCCCCCGATCGACATCGAGATGATGGGAAGCGCCGCATTATACATCACCACTTTGACCGCTTCCCAACTCCAATCAAATCCCGAGACCATATTGGGATTGGTATAAGCCGGAAACAATTCCAGTTCAAAGCCGAAATAAAATGACAATATCAGCGCTAGGAAAAAAGCCGGCAGCGCTGTCGAGATGGTCGACATATTCAGAAGGAGAGTGTCTTGCCACCGCCCTCGGCGCCAGGCTGCAATCGTTCCAATCATCAACCCGATGAATAAACTGATGAGGAGATTCGTCACAGACAAGACTAACGTCCAGGGCAGCCTTTCGGCAATCAAGTCACTCACTTTCGGATTTCCTGGGCGAAAAGAGGTTCCTAAGTCGCCCTGGAACAGCCCTTTCGCATAATTGAGGAATTGCTGCAAATTAGAGACATCAAATCCATATTGTTCGCGCGTCACTTGTTTGATAATATCATATTCCACATCGGTCATGTTTCCTTGCGGAGGGTAATACCGTTCCGCGGGATCATCCACCCCGATACGGGGAATGAAAAAGTTCAAGACCATGACGACGAAAAAGATGAAGATTGCATATAAAATCCGTTTGATGAGATATGATTTTTGCATCTTATCCCTCCTCGCTGACCAAAGTCAGGTTTTGCAGCGACTCGGTATTGAAGATCGACTGGCCATTGACGGTGACAAATCCGGTATAACGATCGGTTCTTGCCACCGTCAGAACATTGGAACAATATAGGGGGATCTTATAATACTGTTCGGCGATCATTGGCTGCAGTTCGCAGATTAGATCGTATTTGGTTTGGAGATTAAGGGTATTTCGCATCGACTCAATTCGCGCCGAGAGCGTTAGGTCACTCAAACGGCCATAATTTGATGAATTGCTTAAGGTGACAAAATGAGCCCGATACATGATGTCCAAATTGGAGAGTGAAAAAATCACGCCTTGGAGCGTCATGTCAAATTTGCTGTTATAAAGAAAT
>JAAYZB010000109.1 GCA_012515085.1 Acholeplasmataceae bacterium | reverse complement strand
GTATCTAAGGAGAAATCCCAAAGATTGGTGAAAGATGCTTCTTTATACCACCCATCAAAGGCGAATCCATCTTTAGTAGGCTGGATTGGTGCATCGATGCTTTCTCCGGAGGATAACTCGGAAATCGGGTTGACATTTGTGCCTCCTCCCGAGTCGAATACTACGGAATAAGTCACTGCAATAGTTGATTCCGTCGTCGTAAGCTCAATGGTTGAGACCTCTATAGTCGTTGGAATCGTGGTCGATGGCGTTGCCGTCGTCGACTCGGTGGTTGTCATGACTGCTGAAGTTGTCGTCATTGCAGTCGTCGTTGTCGTAGTGGTCGTTGGCGGGAGCGTTGTCCCAATCGTTGTAGGCTCAGTTGTCGACAATCCTTTACATCCAAAAAGGATTAAACCGACAAATAGAGCGATTCCTGGGAGCAATAATCGTTTTAATGATCGCTTCATACTATTCCTCCTATATCCTATTTTCTTTTTATGTTGGTCTTTCATCTGTTTTGATGGTTATGATAGCCAAGGGAATAATCGATCCGTCACCCCGAGGATGGCCTGCTCAAGACTGCTTTCTAACAAGACCGGATCGATCAACAAGTATTCTGAATACGGAAGTGAGGGAATCGTTGTCCAGGAAAATGGTAAAATCGGTTCGGAATTGGACCGAATAAACGCTGTGTCCGGATCGTCACTCGAACCGATAAATTCACTTTCCCCCAAGCGATAGATAGAATCATTGACTTGATACTTGCCGGTCATGACCGGATGGTTGGCGGAAACTTGATTGGACTTGATGATTTGGGCTACACCGATAAACACCGAGTTTTCAACCAACACCGCTCCATTTTCAGTCGTCACAATGGCTTGGTTTGTCAATTGTCGTTTATACTCGGTTTTCGCAAACAGAGTTGGGTAGCTTTCCAGCACATCATTCCGCAAAGAATAGATTTGACTGGCATCATACACACAGTTGTAAATATGAACATCGCCTCCCCTTAATCGGGGAAATCGATCCTGCAGATTCGTTATTTGTGAGTATGCAATGGTCAGGGTGAAACGATTCCCTTCCCGGAGTTCGCTTCCCCCTAAAAGAAAGCCTTTCTTTTGAAAACTGTTCAATTGGATGATTTCTTCCATCGTCATGCCTGCATTTCGCATTCCTTGATAGTATAAATGGTTGGATTGATTCGTTTCCAAATACTCGAATTGTTCGCGAATGAATTCGGTGGGTTGAAAATTAAGTTTCATAAAAGAGAACGTCGCGTTGATCACGGTATCTTCCGGATCATCTTCTCCTTTAAAGTCGATGAGCCCATCATATGCCTTCTCGAGTTCAATATGGTCAAACCAAATGCCGTCAACATCGCGAAGAGTAAAGTAATCCCAGTCATTCGTGTCGTAATCCCCTTTATCCTTTTCGTCCCATTCCCAGAGTTCCGCAAAGCGAAGATTGCGAATGATGATGTTGTGGCAATATTTGATGATAAAGCTCGCGTGACGGATCGTATGTCCCGACTTCGAAAAAATCATCAGCCCTTCGTTATACTTATCTTTTGATCCATCACGATCTTGAATAATAATTTTCCCCACACCTGACTCGATCAATCGCGGATGCAATTTCGGCTCATTATGCGCTTCAAAACTCGGGATCAATCCATATTGATTGGTGACTTCCAGATACCCCATGTCCAGATCCTGAGCCACTTCAATGATACGGGCAGCTGACGTATTCTTGCTGCTGCTGTTTTCCGCATTGATCGCATCCATAAATTCCTTGGGAGTCCTCACCACATAATAACCAGGGTCCTCCGGTGTGCAATTTGGGATTGCAACATGTTCGCTGGCAAAGCCCGTCACGTTGTAATTGAATATATCCTCTGTTTGAAT